>JAZRIF010000167.1:0-8423 GCA_045645165.1 Eubacteriales bacterium | reverse complement strand
TGATCAAAGGGCTACGGCAAATAAGGGGGGCAATGCTTTTGCGTATATATATTATACCATGGTCTAATTCGCTCGTCAATCCAGTTTTTCGTGACATTTACTTGTCGTTATTTTACCTTTTTGATCGTAAAATTCGTTGTTTCTGTGCAAGTAAACAAAGATTCCCATCGAAAAACTCCGTCCGTTACGGGGCTTTCCGATGGGAATCTTTGTGTTCGATCTCAAATGCTGTACCGTCACGTATGGCACTGCCTTCGGTATTCGGTGGGATTGCATCCGATCTGCTCCTTGAAATTATGATTGAAGGTAGCAATCGACGTATACCCGCACCGATTCATAATTTCGGATATCTTGCCGTTGGTATTCTTCAAAAGGTTACAGGCGAGGTTGATTCTTCTGCTGCGCACGTAGGCCGCAAAGGAGATCCCCACCGTAGTGCTGAAGACCCTTGACAAATAGGAGGCAGAGCAACCCAGCTCCTCTGCTGCCAAGGTCAACGCGCAGGGCTTTTGGAGGTTATGCTCTATATACTGTAAAACCTCTCGGATAAAGTGGTTCCGTCCCATGGGAGAATCCTCCCGGGTCAGATCCAGCTGCTCGTAGAAGATCTCGCAGACACTGTACAGAAAGCCTTTGATCTTGCCGGTGGTCGAGGATGAGTCGATGCCCCGCAAAAGCTCCCAGTATACGAAGGGGGCGTTTCGAACCACGGGAGATGTCAAAGGATGTTTCATGAAATAGGGAGAGCTCGCCCCGATCAGCTCGGGGGAAAAAATACAAATCGTGGCATCGCTGGCTCCGTCCGTTGTGATGCCGTGTACGAAATTGGACTTGACGAGAAGCATATCTCCCCCGCGCATCTCATATTCCTGCTTTTCGATATGTACCTTCAATGTACCCTCGGAAACCGCAATCAGCTCAAAGGTACGGTGCATATGCAAAGGACTTGTCAGGTCACGATACGAGTCCACGAAAAAATACTCCGGCCCATTATCATGCTCCCAATCGTAAAAGAAATTATGCATGGTGTCCTCCTTTCTGTTGCACCATTATCATATCATTTTTCCTTGCTTTTGTCTACTGCTTTTTTGTTAATTTCTTGTCGTTTTTGTTCTTTTGTAATCGGTATGGCAGTTGTAACGAAAACAGCACCGAAGTATTCCGAAATGACTCTTTCCGTCCGATTTATTTTGAAAGAGGTGTAAGAAAGGAGAAGAAAGAGAATAGAGAAGATGATGGTTTGATGTTACGTTAATGTTCTGTCACAGAGGGCTAACGGCTACCTTGGGGCTCGGTATAGGGAGAGCAACTGCCTCCGCTTTTCATCTGTTCGAGTAAAGAGGATTATAGGTACAAGCGTTCAAACCAAAAATCAACATCAATAGCAAAAATACGGATAATGCTTTTTTCATAGGACAACCTCCTTCGTCAAATTCAGAATTTATCGAGCTCACCATATCATAAAAATGTGGATTTTTTCAATACCTTCGGGTGAACTTCTCAAAGAAGGGGCTGAGCCCTCTTTTCCGTATGTATTTTTATGCTCGACGAACCCCTTATGCCATGGTCTCCAGCATTTTGAGGGTAACCTCATACCGAACGGGGTTACCGGCCGTGAAAGCTTCATACTCGTCCACCATGTACTGCGCCATGCGCACCACCTCGCCGCCCAGACTTCCCGCAATGTGGGGGGTCATGAAGCAGTTAGGGAGGGAGTAGAAGGGATGACCTGCGGGGGAGGGCTCGGGGTGAGTGACGTCCAGCACGGCAGTCAGATCGGGGCGCTCGGTCAGTACGCGAACCAGATCATCCTCGATCAGTTGAGCGCCCCGTCCCGTATTGAGGAAGGTGGCGTAAGGGAGCATAACCGAAAAATGCTCGTAGCGAAGCATCTTTTGGGTGTCCTTATTGTTGGCCAGATGATTGGAAACCACTGAGCAGGTAGAAAAGATCTCCGACAAAGCAGCCTGCTTCACTCCCAGTGCCCGAGCTTTCTCATCAGAAAGGAAGGGATCAAAGACCAGCACCTCCAAATCGAAATTCTTCAAGCGTTCGGCCACCATGGAGCCGATCATACCGCAGCCAATGAGACCCACTTTTTTGCCGAAATTGCCGATGTGTCCCCCATGGCGGGCAACAGCGGCGGCGCGGTCTTCTTTGGAGAGCAGACGGCTCTGGACGAAGAAATCCTTCCCCGCCAGAATGATCTGGGCCACGGTATACTCTGCCACGGGAACGGCGTTGGCCGCCCAGGCGCTGAACACCTTGACCCCACAATTCAGAAAAGGTCGGGCAAAACCCTGCACCGAGCCTGCGCCATAAAACACACACTTCAGAGCTGGAAGATATGTTTTGATCTCTTCTTCGGTAAAGGAAGGCATTCCCCACGTAGAAAAAATATACGCGGTATCCGCAAATTTTGCGGGATTTGCCAACACGTCTACTTTGCCGTAGCGAGCGCAATCGCAGTCGGTCAAAGCCTTCAGGCGGTCGGTGACGGCGGGGGCGTACACGGTCTGGTAATGATGGGGTACTTCGCACAGAATGATGGTCTTCATTTTCTTTCTTATCCTCCAATAATGGCGCGCAGGGCCTCCGCCTCGGCGGACAGGGTCTCGATGCGGTCGTCGGGCATGAACTCCAAAAGCAGGGTACGGGGGGTGGTAAAGGCAGTGAGGTAGTGCTTCCAATCCTCCACGGCCTCGGACAGGGGGAATTTCTCACTTCCCCGCCAGTTGAACACGTGGATATGCTCGGCATAGGGCGAGACAGCGCGGGCTACCTCCAAGCTTCCCGATACATCCAGCCATTGGAAGGGCTGCCAGTATATACGGAAGGCGGGAGAGTTCACCGCCTCCATCAGGGAAACGGCATAGTCGGGGGTCTCGGTAACGGAGCGCATATGACACTCCAGACACACTATCACCCCCTGCTCTTCTGCGATGGCGGCGGCTTTGCGGCAGGTGTCGGTGAAGGCTTCCAGCTCCTCGGCGGTCATATCCGCGCCCTTTTTGGTGCCGCCCCACAGGCGCAGGATGTCCGTTCCGAGTATCTTGGCGGCGGCGATATAATCGGGCAGTTCATCGAGAGAATTCTTCTCCAAATTGAAATACGTGCCGTAGGAGGAGCATTCGATGCCGTACTCCTTCTGCAGGACGCCGATCTCATGTAGCCGTCGGATATCCTTGCAGGGGGCGTGGACGTCGCTGCCCCACTCGATGCAGGTAAGTCCGGCTTCCTTCACGGCTTTGATGATCTCCTCGGGCGTGTGTTTACGGAATGAAATGGACACAAGGCCCAATTTGTATGCATCGCATGCGTTCATTGTAACATCTCCTTTCTCTTACGAGCCAGCAGGGTCTCAAACCACAGCTCGGGGTTGGGCATGGGAGATACGGGGCACAGCTCCGAAACATCTCCTACTGTGACCGTGCGGGTGTCTCTGGGCGGGGCGGCGGGGTCGGGCGGGCGCTTGTCCACGAAGGCCGAGCCGTGACTGCCCAGAGCCTCGGCGGAGCAGAGCATAGCCGACAGGACGCTTCGCTGAGTCAGGGCCATATCGTAGAGCTTGAACGCCTCGGCAATCTCGTCTTCGCCAGAAATCTCCACCGTATCGAAGAAGATCCCGCAGAAAAGACTCACCTCGGTCAAGAGGGTCTTCATCCCTGCGGTATCACGGTCGAAATCCGCCACACGGCTCATGTGAGTCCGGAATTTGTCGCGGATGGCGGCGATATTGGACGTGCCGCGCCGGATCGCGGGAAGGGTGTAAGTAGGCTGCGGGCGGGTGGTACTTCCCTTTCCTGCAATATGTTCAGCGGCGCGGAGGCTACCCACTTGGGTGGAATTCAGCGCACTCCCCCCGGGACGGTAGACACCAAAGGTACCTGCGGCCTCACCTGCACAGTAGAAGCCTTCCAGTTCGGTCTGCCAGTTCATGTCTACGGTCACACCGCCATTGCAATGCTGAGCGCAGACGGCTGTCTCCAAAAGCTCGGTATACAGGTCAATGCCGTGGTCGGCATACAGTTCGATAGCACCCATATTCATCTTTTCCAGTCGTTCAATGGGCGTGCCGAACAAGGCTCCCGAACGGTCGAGGTAGTCGTAAGCCTCGGCCGGGAGGACGGAAAAGCCTTTCTCCAAGCCCTTGGGATTTCTTGTGTAGTCCAAATACACGCGGTTGCCCTTTTTGATCTCAGCGGCCACCAAGAGATCTACCTTGGAAGAGCCCTCCACCTTGCGGGTATCGAAGGGCCACTGGTAGCCCTTGAGAAAGATCAGGCCGAGGGATTCATCGCCCAGCGCGTCGTACAGGAATTCCTGCTCGTTCCCCTCTTTGTCCACGCTGATATAGCGAGGAAGCACCTGCTGGTAGGTGCCCGACAGATTCCAGCGGAATTTCGTGCTGGCCAGGCCGTACTGCCACTCCTCCATGTTGGAGAGGGAGACCCCTGCGTCAATGGCCAGTCCCGTGGCGCCGTGCTGGCTTTCAGGGTATACGGTGTTCTTATAGATACCCGCAGGGCCGCCCGTGCAGAGGATGATATTCTCACAGGCAATAACCGTACACTCTCCCGTGACGGTGGACACACAGGCGACACCCGTAACTGCTCCGTCGCTGTGGAGTATCTTCACCACACGCCGGAGGTCAATGATCTCAATACCCTTGCGGAAACAGGAACGCTCCAGAGCCTCGGTCATGTACTTGGAGGTCAGAGGGCCGCAGGATGTAGCGCGACTGCGGGGATCATGATCCGTCTTGTAGCCCGCGTACTCGCCGAACTCGTTGGTCGGAAAGGGGACACCCAGTTCCACAAGACGCATAAAGCAACGGGGAGAGTAAGCCGCCTCGCAGAGGGCGTGTTCCCCCATAACACCGCCTCCCGAATAGAGAGTGTCGGCCATTTCGCGAATGCTGTCTCCGTCAGAGCCGCAAAGGGAAAGCTTGTAGTAGGTCTGCTTGTCGCTGCCCGTGTTGCGGGAGGTACCCATGAAACGGCCCTCGGTGATCATAGCAATATCCGTCACACCAAGGTCAAAGAGCTTGTCGGCGGCGTTAAAACCCGCGCAGCCCGTGCCAATGATGAGGGTATGGTACTTTGTTTTCATAGCTTTCTGATATGCATGCCTCCGTCCATGATGAGGGACACCCCTGTGGTATACCCAAGTGTGCCGTCGCAAAGAGCCACCACGGCGCGGGCGATATCCTCAGGCTGTCCCCAGCGTCCCAAGGGAACAAGACCGCCCGCGATGAGATTGTCGTACTTCTCCTTGACGGCGGCGGTCATGCCCGTTTCAATGATGCCGGGGCAGATCTCGTTGACGGTGATGCCCTCGCCTGCCAGTCGGTCGGCAAAGAGCTTTGTGATCATGGAAACACCTGCCTTGGAAATGCAGTATTCTCCGCGGGAGGTAGAGCTGGTATAGGCAGAACAGGAGGAAATATTGACAATGGAACCTCCCCTACCCTGCTGAACCATTTTGTTGGCCACAAGCTGGGTGAGGAACAGGGTTCCCTTGGTGTTGATACCCATGACGTAGTCGTAGCTTTCCTCGGTCATCTCCAGAATATCACGGCGCTCCTTGGGAGCCACACCCGCCACGTTGACAAGGACTGTGATATCCCCCTTGTCCGCGGCAGCCCGCACCAGAGCGGCGCGGTCTTCGGAATCTGCAATACTCCCGGGGATATAGGTGACGTCAAAGCCGGAAAAATCGGAAAGGTCGGGGGATTCACTCCGCCCCATACCCACGACGGCGTATCCTTTTTGCGCCAGCAGCAGCGCAGAGGCTTTTCCAATGCCCCCTGCCATGCCGGTCACGATGGCAACGTTCATGATTTGATCTCCTTATACAGATTTCGGTAGAATTCGTTGAAAACGGCGCACCCCGACACTTGTCCTGCCCGCATGAGCTCGGTACACTTGGAACAGGTGACACAGCATTTTTTCGGAGTAAACTTGCCATCGGTATAGTCTCTGTAGAAGTCGGGATAAGCCAGCCACATCCGCCCAAAGCCCACGAGGTCACAAACGCCCTCGGCGAGCTGCCTTTCGGCCTGCTCCATGAGCTCGTCGCGGTAGTAGGAAAGTCCCGATCCCACGACGGTCAGCATGGGGAACTTGTCCTTGATATGCTTTTCGATGGTCTCAAAACGTGCCAGACCCTCGGCAGGTGTCTCGGGGGGAATATACCCGCCCTTACGGTAGGGACGGTTGACATGGGGGTTGTAGTAGGGGTTACCCACGGTGACGTTGAGGACTTGGATGCCCTCGTCTATCAAGCCCTCCAACAGCAGATCGGGCTCCGTAAAATCCAGTTCTCCCTCAACAGTCGTACCGAAGCCGTAGGGGTAAGGTACCATATCCGATACGCTGAGACGAGTGGTCAGCAGAAAGTCGTCAGGGATCTCCGCCTTGACCGCTCTCACACAGTCCAGATAGAGTCGGGTACGGTTCTCAAGGCTCCCGCCGTAGCGGCCGGGACGATGGAAGGCAGAGAGAAGTTCCTGAAACAGGTAGCCGTGGCAGGATTTCACATCCACCCCGTCAAAGCCCGCCTCCACCGCCAGCTTGGCGGCTTCTGCGTAGAGAGGCGCTAAGGTGTCCAGATATTCATCGGTGGCAATATTCTCATCCCCTGCGGGTTTACGGGTCTCGTAGAGGGGATGACGGTAGGCAGTTATGGGGACGATGCTCTGGCGCCCCGAGTGGGTAAGCTGAAGGATCAGGGTAGGCCGGATCCCGCATTCCCGCTCAGCCGTCGCGCGCATATCCGCCACCCAGGCTTTGAAGACCGGTAGATTTTCAGGAGTCAGCATCATCTGTCGAGGATTGGTTCGCCCCTCCGGGCAGACAGCGCAGGCCTCCATCCATATAAGTCCTGCCCCACTCCCGGCAGCACGGCGGTATTTAGCCAGCGTCAGTTCTCCGGGGGTTCCATCGGAGCTGCAGTCACAGCCCTCCATGGGCTGAAGCACAACGCGGTTGGGAATATTGATCTGTCCGATCTTCACGGCGGTATGGATCATCATGGGTTCATCTCCTATCGGTTCTCGCGGTCATTTCCCGCGTATACTTATAAGATACCACAAAAATTTCCAAAAGTAAATATCTTTCCCCGTATTTTTCTTGCTTTTCTTTCTTTTTTATGATATAATTATTCTGGGGATTGATATATCATCCGCAAAATGCATATAACAGCGCCACCAGCTGTTCATACATAAAAGGAAGGACTCAACCATGCCCTACTACTTCCCCTTCGGACAACAATTACATCCACTGATCCAACAGGACACCTCCCCGAAAAAAGTGTTCGTCCTCGGTGTCTATGCCAGCGCCGTACACGCCCGCTGGATGCGGGACGGAAAGATCATATGTCAGGCATTGGCCGTAGCCAGCGAACCCCGCATTTTCTGGGATGGAGATCCCCAAGAAGCAAAAGCCATTATCGGGGAAATTAAAATCCCCGCAAATCTGGGTTATCTTGAACCCGCCGGTCGGCAACTGAACGGCCCCTCTGCCAAGGTACTGGATGAAAACATTTTGGCACCTCTTGGCTTTACCCGTAAGGACGCCTGGCTGTGCGATCTGTTACCCGAGACCAGACTGAATCCAAGTCAGGTCAAGGCTCTGCAGGACAAATATGAACCGCTCATGGAAGCATATGGTCTGAATCCCGTCACCATTCCCCGTCGCCCTTCTGTATTCTGCGACGGAGCGCGGGCAAAAGAAATCACAGCGGAGATTCAGAAATCCGAGGCTGACTTGCTTGTCCTGCTGGGCGATATCCCCATATCCCAATATTTGAAGCGAGTAACGGATATTCCCTACTCCACTCTCGGCGAATACGTCGATCTCTACGGATACGGGACTCGCACCGAGATCAACTTGAACGGCAGAAGCATATCGGTATTGCCTCTCGCCCATCCGCGACAGATCGGTGCTTTGGGTGCTCACAGCGAAAAGTGGTTTTGGGCACATAAAAATTGGGAACAGAAGAACAAGCAGTAACAATAACTACGAATAGAAAGGAACCCACCATGAACATCCTCTTTATCGGCAACAGCTACACCTACTTCTACGACCTTCCCGAGCTTTTCGCCAACCTTTGCCGCGCCAACGGTCACGACGTGCGGGTGGATTCTGTCACCGCAGGCGGCCGTGAGCTTCACGAATGTCTGGACGAGACCCACGAAATGCTCCATCCCACCGACGGGCTGGCAACACGCATCGCCGAGCTTCTCGGTGAGGTCAAATACGACGTGCTGATTTTGCAGGAGCAGTCCTGTCTCCCCTACCACAACCCCGAGCTGTTCTTCGCGGGGGCGGTGGGACTTTCCACCATCATCGGGGCGTGGCGCACCATCCTCTATGCTACTTGGGAAGTCGGATCGTAGCCATGTCGTTCTGTGAGCCAAG
>JAZRIF010000166.1:0-6183 GCA_045645165.1 Eubacteriales bacterium | reverse complement strand
GAGGTTATCTTTCAGATAGGTACGGAAGTTCATAGTTTTTGGTGCCTTTCTTGGGCGTATGATTGTGATGGAAGGAATAGGGATTTCAAATTTGGGTTTGTGGGGGCGCGAAAGAGCGCCTGTGGAAAAACTTCTTGAAAGAAGTTTTTCCCCCGGCCCCTTTTCAAGAACTTTAAAAAACAATTATTTGATAATGTTTTTTGAAGGTTTTGAGGATTCTTAAGGAACTTTTTCAAAAGTTCCTTAAGCGGGGTCCAGGGGCAGAGCCCCTGGCCGATAAACTCCAATTTACCCAAGTATCTCCGAAAGATTCTCCATGATCTTCCTCGCCACGTCGGGCTTGTTCATGGTGTACACGTGGACGTTCTTCACCCCGTTGGCGTACAGATCAATGATCTGATCCGTGGCATAGGCGATGCCCGCCTGCTTCATGGCGGCGGGGTTTGAGCCGAACTTGTCCACGAGGGACACGAAGCGTCGGGGCATAAACGACCCCGAAAGCTGGATGGCGCGGGCGACTTGGTTCCCTGCCGTGATGGGCATGATGCCCGGCACCACGGGGACGGTGATGCCCGCCTCGCGGATCTTGTAGAGGAAGTTGTAGAGGAGGTTGTTGTCGAAGAACATCTGGGTGGTGAGAAACTCCACCCCCGCGTCTACCTTCTCCTTGAGGTAGCGGATGTCCTCCTTCTGGTGGGCCGACTCGGGATGCACCTCGGGGTAGCAGGCGCCGCCGATGCAGAAGTCCGCCGCGCCATCGGCGCCGCACTCTTTCAGTTCCCGCACAAGGTCTACGGCGTAGCGGTAGGGCCAGTTCGAGCGATCCATCCCCTGCATATCGGCAGGAATGTCCCCGCGGAGCGCCATGACGTTCTCAATGCCCGCGGCCTTCATGTCGGCAATGCGGGCGCGCACCGTCTCACGGGTAGAGGAGACGCAGGTGAGGTGAGCAAGGGTAGGCACGCCGTGAGCCTCTTTGATATTCTTGGCGATCTCCAACGTGTACTGACTGGTACCGCCTCCTGCGCCGTAGGTGACGCTGACAAAGGCAGGCTTCAGATCCGCGATCTCCTCGGTCGCCGCCTTCACGGATTCAAAGGCGGTGTCGGTCTTGGGCGGAAATACCTCAAAGGACAGGGACAAGCCCTCGCGGGCGAGCAGTTCAGAAATTTTCATATCGGGCACCTCGCGAACGTTTCGATTGATTGTATTATAGCACATCGGGTGTTATTTGACAAGGGCTTTTTTGGAAAATCCCGCCGCGGGGTTGACAAAATCGGTTTTTTGTGGTATGCTTTTCGGTAGGTAGCACACCAAATCCATGATCCATTCGGGAGGTACACCTTGAAAACTGTCGCAAACGTTATCTGGTTCATTTTCGGAGGCCTGTGGCTGGGACTCGGCTGGGGACTTCTGGGCATTCTGCTCTGCATCACCATCATCGGCATTCCCTTTGGCCGTCAATGCTTCAAGGCCGCCACGCTGACTTTTGCCCCCTTTGGCAAAAAGGTCAACCTGCAATACGATAAGCACCCCGTCGCCAACGTCATCTGGGCCATCTTCCTGGGCTGGGAAATGGCTCTCGGCTACCTGTTGTCGGGGGCCATTTGCTGCATCACCATCATCGGCATTCCCGTGGGTCTGCAGTCCTTCAAGCTCATGAAGCTGGCCTTCTTCCCCTTTGGCGCAACCATCAAAGCAGGCAAAAAGAAATGATTTTGTGCATTTCGCTTACACCCGTCTTCCGCACCGGAGAGGCGGGTGTTTATTTGCACAAAATTCCAAAAATTGTTTAAATCCTCTTGACAAATCTCTCCTCAGTGAGTATAATATAGGCAGTTAGCGGCGGCTAACTCCTAGGAAATCCGCCGCGCACGGAGGTTAAGCATATGAAAACGTTACGCGAAACCAAGATCGGAGGCACTGCCCGCGTAGTCAAAGTTCACGGCGAGGGAGCCGTTCGCCGCCGCATCATGGACATGGGCATCACCCGCGGCGTAGAGATCAAGATCACCAAAGTAGCCCCCCTGGGCGATCCTCTGGAAATCACGGTGCGAGGCTATGAGCTGAGCCTGCGCAAGGAAGACGCCGCCCGCATCGAGGTTGAATGATCGAGACATTGATCGGGGCCAAGCTCCTGCAAACCCATATTTGAAACACCTTTATTTTATCCATTGGTTAGCCCGCGCTAACCAAAGCAAGGAGTGAATTCCGCATGGAAACAACCACCATCCGCATTGCCCTGGCGGGCAACCCCAACACGGGTAAGACCACCCTGTTCAACGCCCTGACCGGCTCCAACCAATTCGTAGGCAACTGGCCCGGTGTCACCGTTGAAAAGAAGGAGGGCAAGCTCAAGAACCACGAGGGAGAGGAAACGGTCATTATCACCGACCTGCCCGGTATCTATTCTCTCTCCCCCTACACGCTGGAGGAGGTGGTCGCCCGAAACTATCTGGTAGTTGAATGTCCCAATGCCATTCTGAATATCATCGACGGCACCAACCTGGAGCGCAATCTCTACCTGACCACCCAACTGACCGAGCTGGGTATCCCCGTGGTCATGGCCATCAACATGGTAGACGTGCTCCGCAAGCGCGGGGACAAGATCGACCTGGAAGCACTGTCCCACCGCATGGGTTGCCCCGCCGTGGAGATCTCCGCCCTCAAGAACACGGGCATCGAGGAGGCCGTAGCCCTGGCCATAGAAACCGCCAAGCACGGCCGCAATGTTCCCCACCACATCTTCTCGGGTGAGGTGGAACACACCCTGGCTCACATCGAGGAGGCCGCCGTTCACGGCATGCCCGCCGACCGCCAAAGATGGTACGCCATCAAGATTTTCGAGCGGGATGAGAAGGTGCTCTCCGAGCTGGATCTGGATCCCGCCATCCTCTCCCACATCGAGGAAGACATAAAGGGAACCGAGGCGCTTCTGGACGACGACGCCGAGGCCATCATCATCAACGAACGCTACAACTACATCACATCCATTCTGCAGGGTTGCTTTAAGCGCAAGAACGCGGGCAAGCTCTCGGTTTCGGAGAAGATCGACAAGGTGGTCACCAACCGCGTAGCCGCCCTGCCCATCTTCGCCGCCATCATGTTCCTGGTGTACTACATATCCGTCTCCACCGTAGGCACCTTCGCCACCGACTGGGCCAACGACGGCGTGTTCGGTGACGGCTGGCATCTGTTCGGCGTGGGTTCGGATGCGTATACCGAGGCTGTCGATCATCAGGCTCTGGTTGACGAGCTGATGACCCGTGCCGAGGAGGCCGGGCTGGACACCTCCGCTTACACCTCCGCTGTGGAGGCGGGCAATGCCGATGCCGCCAAGACAGCCGCCACCGAGATTCTGGCGCTCTACCCCTCCTCCACCGATGCCGACATCGACGGGGACGGCGACAAGGACATCTACCTTTGGACCTACGAGGACGAGGGGTCCTTCGCGACCGCCTACATGACTCACAACGAGGTGAGCGAGGCCATCGATGCCTCCCACGCCCTGGCCTACACCGAGCCCGACCCCACCCACTACGGTTGGCTGTGGATCCCCGGCGTTCCCGTACTGGTGGAGCAGGGTCTGACCTCCGCGAACACCCCAGACTGGTTGAACAGCCTGATCCTGGACGGTATCGTGGGCGGCGTTGGTGCCGTTCTGGGCTTTGTTCCCCAGATTCTGGTGCTCTTTATCCTCTTGGCCTTCCTGGAGGCCTGCGGTTACATGTCCCGCATCGCCTTCGTGCTGGATCGACTCTTCCGCAAGTTCGGTCTGTCGGGCAAGTCGTTCATTCCGATCCTGATCGGCACCGGTTGCGGCGTTCCCGGCATCATGGCCTCCCGTACCATTGAGAACGAGCGGGACCGCCGTATGACCATCATCACCACCACCTTCACCGCCTGCGGCGCCAAGCTTCCCATCATCGCCATGATCGCCGCGGCTCTGTTCGGCAACGCCTGGTGGGTGGCTCCCGTATGCTACTTCGTGGGCATCGCCGCCATCGTGGTCTCGGGCATCATGCTCAAGAAGACCAAGTTCTTTGCCGGTACCCCCGCTCCCTTCGTCATGGAGCTTCCCGCCTACCACATGCCCACCTTTATCAACGTCATGCGCTCCATGTGGGAGCGCGGCTGGTCCTTCATCAAGAAGGCCGGCACCATCATCATGCTCTCCACCGTCATCATCTGGGCAGGCACCGTCTTCGGCACCGTGGACGGCACCTTCGGCTTCTATCTGGACGAAGAGAATCTGGTAACGGTACTGGACTACATCGGTTCCGCCATCTGCTGGCTCTTTGTTCCTCTGGGCTTCGGTGAGCCCACCGCCGCCGTGGCCACCCTCATGGGTCTGATCGCCAAGGAGGAGGTCGTGGCTGTCTTCGGCGTCACCGACAAGCTGACCGCCTTCACCCCCCTCACGGGCTTCTCCTTCCTGATCTTCAACCTCCTGTGCGCCCCCTGCTTTGCCGCCATGGGTGCCATCCGCCGCGAAATGAACAACTGGAAGTGGACGGCCTTCGCCATTACATACCAGTGCCTGTTCGCCTACGCCGTATCCTTGATGGTCTACCAGTTCGGTCTGCTCTTCACCGGTGCCATGGGTGGTGTCAACTTCCTCTGGCTGGTGATCGCCGCCGCCCTGGCCATCGGCATGCTGATCCAGCTCTTCCGCCCCCACAAGGAGTCGGGTAAGCTGACCCAGCAGGTCAAGATCAAGTAAAGATACAAGATATTTTCTATCCGATTGCAAAATGTTCAAATTGGAGTTTATCAGCAGGGGTTTCACCCCTGCACCCCACCAGAAACCCTTTTGAAAAAGGGTTTCCGGACTTCCCAAAACTTTCAAAAAAAGAATTATTTATCAATATCTTTTTGAAAGTTCTTGAAGGGGGTCTGGGGGGAACTTCTTTTAAGAAGTTTCCCCCAGGCGTTCTCCTCGCTCCCCTCGATAAACCCCGGTTTCCCGAAAGGAGGAAATTCCCATGCCTGCATGGCTGACACAAAATATCGGAACCATTCTCATTTGCGCCGTCCTCATCGCCGTATTCGCTCTGCTGATTTGGAGCCTTATCCGCGACAAAAAGAAGGGGAAATCCTCCTGCTGCGGAGGATGCGCAGGCTGCGCCATGGCGGGTCACTGTCACCCTAACATGGCCAAACCGACCGATCCCTCGACCGATACGGCCGACGGGGACGCCCCAAAAAAGACCACCGAGGCGGGGATATGATCCGCCCGAACAAATAAATGAACCCGCCAAGGCCTGTCGTGAAGATGGGCTTGGCGGGTTTTTGGTGCTTATTCAGTTGTTATCGTCTCCGATTATTGAAAATCAGAATGAGTCGCAGAAGTGACGCCAGAGACGTAGCCAGGGCGGCGACGTAGGTCATGGCGGCGGCGGAGAGGGTGGATCTTGCGGCGGGAAGCTCGTCGTCAGCCAGAAGTCCGCCGTCCTCCAAGGCCTTCATGGCGCGGGAGGATGCGTTGAACTCGGTGGGCAGGGTCACCAACTGGAACAGGGTGGAGAAAGAGAAGAACAGGATGCCCGCAAGCATGAACATCTCACCGATTCCTCCGCCCACGTAAGAGCCGCCGGCGAAAAGCAAACCGATCAAAAAGAGGGGCATCGCCAGTCGGGAGCCGATGTTGGTGATGGGAATGATGGCCGCACGCACCTTGATGGGCACGTAACCCTTGGCGTGCTGGACGGCGTGTCCCGCCTCGTGGGCGGCGACACCCACGGCGGCAATGCCCGTGGAGGCATAAGTGGCATCCGACAGACGGATGACGTTCTCGCGAGGATCGTAATGGTCGGTCAGGTGGCCGTGGACACGCTCAACGCGGACGTGGTACAGTCCCGACGCGTCCAGTACCCGACGGGCGGCCTCGGCACCCGTGAACCCGCGGCGGTTGTGAACCTTGGCATATTTTTCAAAGGTAGACTTCACCTTGAACTGGGCGTAAAGGGCGAAGATCATGGCGGGGATGAGGACAAGGATGGTCCAGTCGCCCCAGAATAAACCGAAAAACATAGCTTACTCCTTTTAAGGAATTTTTAGCCGATTGTAAAACTCTGCAAATTGGGGTTTGTCGTCCAGGGGCTTTGCCCCTGGACCCCACCAAAGGGACTTTTGAAAAAGTCCCTTTGGAATCTTCAAAACTTTCAAAAATATTGTCATATA
>JAZRIF010000165.1:0-10499 GCA_045645165.1 Eubacteriales bacterium | reverse complement strand
AAAAACTTTCAAAAAAAGATTATTAAATCATACTTTTTTGAAAGTTTTGAGGATTCCAAAGGGACTTTTTCAAAAGTCCCTTTGGTGGGGTCCAGGGGCAACGCCCCTGGCCGATAAACTCCAATTTGAAGGTTTTGTATTTGACGAAAAAGAAAGGAGTCTGCCATGCCCACGCGCGAAGAAGAAAAGAAACAATTGCTGGAAAAGGCGAACTCCTTGCCGCTGACCCCGGGTGTTTACATCATGAAGGACAGGGAAGGTCGGGTCATCTACGTGGGCAAGTCCCGCAAGCTGAAGAACCGCGTTTCCCAGTACTTCCAGAATAGCGAAAAGAACATTAAGACCGCCCGTATGGTGGCCGCCGTACGGGATTTCGAGTATTTCCTCTGCGACACCGAAATCGAGGCGCTGACTCTGGAGAACACCCTGATCAAACAGCATAACCCCAAATATAACATTCGTCTCAAGGATGCGAAGTCCTATCCCTATATCAAGATCACCGATGAAGCCTATCCCCGCCTCATCATGACCCGTAAGCGGGATAAGGACAAGGGCAAGTATTTCGGCCCCTATTCGGGAGTCTCCACCGTTTTCTCGGTGCTGGATACCCTGCGCCGCGTGCTGGCTCTCCCCTCCTGCAATCGCCGTTTCCCCCGGGATATTGGCAAGGAACGCCCCTGCCTCTACTATCAGATGGGGCGCTGCTGCGGCCCCTGTACGGGAAATGTCAGCGAGGAGCAGTACGCCGAAACCATTGCTATGGCTACGGATATCCTGCGGGGACACACGGGGGAGGTCAAGCGCCGCCTCACCGAACAGATGTACGCCCACGCCGAGGCAGAGCGGTTTGAGGCCGCCGCTCGCTGTCGGGACACCATTGCCGCGCTGGATCGCCTGCGGCAAAAGCAGACGGTAGTGGCCTCCCCCGATACCGAGCAGGACGTGATCGGCTTCTATGGAGACGAAGTGGCCTCCTGCGTGTCGGTGTTCTATATCCGCGCGGGTGCCGTGGTGGATAAAGAGGAATTCCTGGCGGGGGGCGAGCGGATCCTGGACGAGGAGACCTTGGGCGCATTCATTTGCGAGCATTACCGCGTCCGTGAGCATATCCCCAAGCAGATCCTTTTGTCTTTCAATCTTGGCTCCGATGAGATCGAGGGACTTTCCCAGTATCTGACGCAGATGGCGGGACACAAGGTCATCCTGCGTACCCCCGAGCGCGGACAGGCGCATACCCTGTGCGAGCTGGTGCGCTCCAACGCCGCCGAGAAGGTGCGACAGTTCCGTCTGGACGCCGAAAAGGACGAGGGGGCACTGGTACGCCTGGCGGAGCTTTTGGAGCTTGAGGGCTATCCTACGCGCATTGAGGCCTATGATATCTCCAATCTGGGTGCCGAGCATCTGACCGCCGGAATGATCGTTTGCGAGGATGGCAAATTCAATAAATCCGATTACCGCTACTTCAAGATCAAGTCGGTGGAGGGAACTACCGACGACTACGCCAGTATGCGAGAGGCGCTGGATCGCCGCTTAGCTCATCTGGAGGACGACGAGGGCTCCTACGCCAAGCTCCCCGATCTCATCCTTTTGGACGGCGGACGGGGACACGTGGGTGTCGTCCGCGAGCTGATGGAGGAACGGGGGCTGGATATCCCCGTGTTCGGTATGGTCAAGGATGATTATCACAAGACCCGCGCCCTCTGCACCGAGGACGGCGAGATCAGCATTGCCCGCGAACAAGCGGTATTTACGTTGATCTACCGCATTCAGGAGGAGGTACACCGATTTACGGTGTCCCGCATGGATGCCGCCAAGCGCAAGACCCTGACCCACTCCACCCTGACCAAGATCAAGGGCATCGGCGATGCCAAAGCCAAGGCGCTTCTGCAGGCCTTCGGCGGGATCACGGGCGTCAAGAATGCCACCGAAGAAGAATTGGCGGCGGTCAAAGGCATTTCCAAGACCGACGCTGCAAATATCCGAGAATATTATCAGAAAAAACCATAAATTGGGGTTTATCGGGCAGGGGCAGAGCCCCTGTACAGAAACAAAAAAGGAGAAACTACACCATGATGCGAATCATCACCGGCCGCGCCCGCGGCATTAAGCTGGAAACCTTGGAAGGAGATATGACTCGTCCCACGTCGGAACGCGCGAAAATGGCCATCTTCTCCAGCCTGCAATTCGAGTTGGAGGGGCGTCGCGTGCTGGATCTCTTTGCAGGCTCCGGACAGATGGGTCTGGAAGCCGTATCCCGTGGCGCTGACCATGCGGTGCTGGTGGATCAGTCCAAGGACGCCATCAAGATCATCACGAAAAACGCCGAAAAGACCCGCCTTTCCGAGAATTGTACCATCATTTGCTCGGATTTCTCCGAGTTCCTCCGCCACAGACGGGGGCGCGATCCCTTCGATATCGTGTTCATTGATCCTCCCTACGGCATGAAGGCATGTCGCGCCGCCGTGGAGACCATTCTGGAGAACCGTTTGCTCAAGCCTCACGGCATTCTGGTGCTGGAGAGCGGGGAGCCGGATCCCCTGGGCGTGGGTACGCCCATCTCCGAAAAGTTCGAGGTGCTGAAATCTGCCCGCTACGGGGTAGCTTACGTCAACATTCTGACTCCCAAGGAGGATGTGAAATGAGCACGGCGCTGATTCCCGGCAGCTTTGATCCCATCACTCTGGGACATCTGGATATCATCACCCGCGCCGCCGCCCGCTTCGACAAGGTCATCGTGGCGGTCATGAATAACGATATGCAGAAATACGTACAGGGGGCAGCGGTCAAATCTTACATGTTCGTCCTGTCCGAGCGGCGGGAGATGGTGGAGGCTGCCTGCGCCCATCTGCCGGGCGTGGAGGTGGTGGCGGCGGGCGGTATGCTCATCCGCCTCTTTGACAGCGTGAACGCCGACTGGATCATCAAGGGAGTGCGCTCCACCGCGGATTTCGAGTACGAGCAGAAGCACGCCCTGTACAACCGCGCAGAGAATCCCCGTGCCGAGACGCTGTATATGCCGGCTGATCCTGCTTTTGACGGCTTGTCGTCTACGCTGGTGAGAGAGCGGATCCGCGCGGGTGAGTCCTTGGCCGGCTATCTTCCCGAAGCCGTGATCGAATGGATCAACGCCCATCCGAGGGCTTGATTATACAGACTGCCGCCTTTGTGACAGTCCACACACATTATTTGGAGGAAAAAACTATGTCCAAGAACAATCGTATTGCCTCCCGCGTCATCTCTATGATCCTGGGTGTGCTTATGGGAGTCGTGCTGGTGGTCATTGGCTCTGTTGTCAAGGCCGAGACGCTGGTCTGGCTGGCTCTCGTGGTTTGGGGCGTGATCGTCATCATCGGCAACGTCCCCGGCCTCATTTACGCTATCGCCAATCTCAAGACAAAGGGAGCCATTTTTGATCTGATCGCATCCATCATTGGTATTTTGCTGGGTGTGGGACTCATTGTTTCCCAGAACAACGTCATCACCGTGATTCTGGCTGCTTACATGATCGTGTTCCCCGTCATTCGCATCATTCTGGCAAAGACCTCCTGGGCAGAGCAGCTCAGCCGTGAGCTGTTGCGCATCATTCTGGGTGTGGTTCTGCTGGTCTTCGGCGGTACGCTCCTCGGCGTGGGTTACACCATTCTCAACCTGCTTCTGAGCATCATTGGTTGGGTGATCATTGCCCTGACCGTGATCCTGGGTGCCGTGGCGATCATCAAGATTGCGACCGAAAAGGGACAGAATACCCCCGAAAACGGTCATATCTACGTAGATTTTGAAGAAAAGAACGACTGATTGAAAATGAAAACGAAACGGACGGCCGCCTTGGGTGGTCGTCCGTTTCGTTTATTGACCCTTGGATGAAAAACGCCGAAAAAACGCTTTCCGAACCCGAAAATCGGTCAAAATCGAAGATTTTAGCCATGCTTTTGCCCAATCTTCGTTAAAATCAAAGAAACTCGCCAAAAATAAAGGAAAACGGTTGACAAAATCGCGTTTCTGTGCTATACTGTGACCATCGGGAATGTTTCCCTGATACCGCCCGCCGTTCGGTGCCTGCCCCGACGGCGAACCAAAATCAAGCAGAGAGTTAGGAGGATGATCACATGAGCCGTGAAAAGGATCTTTTTGACATGGATGAACCCAATGAATGCCAAAAGTCTGCCGCCCATGAACTCAACAGCGAAACTACCGCGCGCTATACGGAGGACATTATGCCCGCCGCTTGCACAACCGATCATCCCCCGGAACCGAATCCGGCTCATGAGCCGGTCGATGCTGCCGCTGATGAGGCAGAGCACGTGGATATTTACGCTGAACCTGCTGAACTTTACGAGTCCGCGGACGAAGATGAGATCCTGGATGCTGAGGAGGAGATCACCGAGGAGACGGTAGAGGAGGCCATCGAGGAGGCCATCGAGGAGGTCGAGGCCGACATCGAGGAGGAAGAAGAGATTCTGGCTGAACAGCGTCCCCAGGAGATGGAGCGTAAGTTCGAGTACCTGGAGGAACTGCTGGACAGTCGCCATTATGCCGACTTCCGCGACGAGCTTTCTGAACTGAATCCCGTTGACGCCGCTGAATTTTTCAATGAACTGGAACCTAAGCGCATCCCCTCCATCTTCAAGCTGTTGGATAAGGATACGGCTGCCGCTGTGTTTGCCGAGCTGGAGATCGAGGATCAGGAGCGCATCATCACCGCCATGACCGATCGGGAAATTTCCTTGATCGTGGAAGAATTGGCGCTGGATGATACCACCGAGATGCTGAAGGAGCTCCCCGCCAACATGGTGCACCGCATCATGAAGAACGCTACCCCCGAGACCCGTACCGACATCAACCGACTCTTGGCCTACCCCGAGGACAGCGCCGGTAGTGTCATGACTGCCGAATTCATTGATCTTCGCCGTGACATGACCTGCGCTGAGGCTATCGCCCGCATTCGTAAGACGGGTGTGGATAAGGAGACCGTGTACGTGGCCTACGTGGTGGATGACCACCGCGTACTCCAGGGCGCTGTGCCCTTGAAGGATCTGTTGTTTGCTTCTGCCGACGATCTCATTGAGGATATCATGGACGAGGACATCATTTGCGCCTCTACCATGGACGACCAAGAGACCGTGGCGAATACTGTGGCCAAGTACAGCATGCTGGCGATTCCCATTGTGGACCGCGAATACCGTCTTGTGGGTATCGTCACGGTTGACGACGCGATGGACGTCATGGAAACCGAGGCCACCGAGGATATCGAAAAAATGGCGGCTATCTCGCCGACTGATAAGCCCTATCTGAAAACGAGCGTGTTCGAGACCTGGAGGAAGCGTGTCCCCTGGCTGCTGCTTCTCATGCTCTCGGCTACCTTTACCAGTACCATTCTCGCTCACTATGAGGGCATTCTGGATGCCGCGACCCTGTCTCTGGCTGTTTTCGTGCCTATGCTGACGGGTACGGGCGGTAACGCCAGTAGCCAGACGTCGGTTACCGTAATCCGTGGTCTGTCGCTGGGCGAGATCGAGATGCGGGACATTTTCCGGGTGCTGTGGAAGGAATTGCGGGTCGCCGTGGTGTGCGGTCTGACCGTCGCGGTCGCCTGCTTTGCCAAGACCATGCTGGTGGATCTGAAGCTGGTCTTCACTCTGGAAACGGTGGAAGTCGCGGTGATCGTGTCGTTCACCATGTTCTGTGCCGTGGTCTTCGCCAAGCTGATGGGTGTTCTTTTGCCCATAGGCGCCAAGCGCGTGGGTCTTGACCCTGCGGTCATGGCTTCTCCCTTCATCACCACCGTGGTGGACACTTTGACTCTGCTCATTTACGTGGCCATCGCTTCGTTGGTGCTACCGATCTGACGTTTTTGCACGCATAAAAAAGGGTTTGTCTCTTTTGAGACAAACCCTTTTTTATTTATGGCGAAGCAGCACGGTCTTTGCGAAGGATCTCCGTAGTGACGAACTTGTTGGTTTTCGCCATGGGGAAGGGAGCCGTTTCGGAGAGCAGATCGTTTTTGGCGGAGATTTGCCGTACGGTCACACTCGTGAGAGATTCCGCTTTTTCACTTGCGTTCCGCAGATGAACCCGCAACGTAGACGCATTCAGAAATTCGGTTTCCTGTTCACGCTTACCGTCCAACGCGACCACGCTGTACGCAGTAAAATTGCTTCCCTTAACGTACAAATATTCCCCTTCGGCGTAGCAATCCGTGACCACAATGGGGCGGCTGCCCATGACCATATCCTCCATAACGGGATATTCCATGCCGTCGTAGGCCATACGTTCGCCGTACAGCACGTCGTATTCCAAGGCTTCCAGCAGCGTCCCGAACGCAGGATCGTTCCGGTATACGCGGTGGAATCGGTTCATAACCCCTTCGTCGTTGCCGATCATTTCCATCACGATGGGGAAAATCTGATAGGCGGGGATGTCCTGATCCGCTCTGTTGACGGGGGTATCGTAATTGGAAATGATGACGTATTCGGTTTCAAAATCCGAGGTGGAAAGGGTTACGCCCTCGTCAAGGGCAATGTTTGGCAGATGGTCGCCGTAGAATACCAGAACCGTGTCCTCATCCAACGCCATGATGGATTCGTACAGGTCTGAAATGAAGGCGTCCATCTCGTTGAGCTGGTTGATAAAGTAATGGAAGTGGCTGAGAACCGCAGGATCCTCCGGTCCGTCGGTGATGAGGATATCATCCTCTGCGGGGATGTATTCGTCGGGATATTTGCCATGCCCTTGTACGGATACGGCGAATACGAAATCCGACTTCTCGGTGGAGTTCAGGATGTAGAGGATCTCATCGGTCAGGAGGGAATCATGGGCCCAGTCGTTTTCATTAAAGGTAGGATCCTTGAAGTACTCGATGGAGGTGAAGGCTTCAAAGCCTACGTTTTTATAGACCTCGTTGCGGAGATAAAAGGAGCCCTCATGGTTGTGGATGGCGTGGGTATGGTAGCCGCTCGCCAAAAGATCATAGGCGATGGTCTCGCAGGTGGTCTCGGTCATGATGGAGCGGAAGGGATACTCACCTGCGCCAAAGTCGGCTATTTGCATGCCCGTCAGCACCTCAAATTCGGTGTTGACTGTACCGGCACCAATAACGGGAACCGTGAAAAGACCCGATGGATACTGCTCTTTCAGCTTGGTAAAGGTAGGGATGGGATCTTCTGTAAAGGTGACGCCCTCCATGTACTTGACGTCAAAGAAGGATTCCAACTGCACGAAAATGACGTTGGGGCCGCTGACATTCGGGGAGCCGTCTGTGGGGAGATCCTCGTCCGTAGGCAGATCCTCTAAAATTTCGGTCATGAGCTCCTCGCCGTACTCCGAGGGGCGATCTACGCCTTTATCCACAACACTGAGGCTGAAGCAGTAAGGAAATCCGTAGTCGTTGTAGGCGTTGGCCAGATTGGGGAAGTGATTCGAAAGCTGGTCGGTGGCAAAGCTCACCCCGATCACGAGAAGGAATCCTACCAGCGTAGGAAGGGCGGCCATGAGAAATTTCTTCCAAAGGATCTCACGCTTACGAACGCGGATGAAGAGTAGGGTGAGACCGGCTACGACACCCGAGAGGAACAGGCAGATCAGGATGATCTGGAGGGGCGTCAGGTAAGAGGAAATGATGGTGATAACACTGAGGGCGATGGTCACGTCTACGGCGGTGAGGGGAGTGACGCGGGACAGGAGCACGATGCATTGCGCGATGCCCAGCACTACCCAGACCATAGTTAAAAGAGCTACGCCGGCGATTCGTTTGCGGAACAGCAGGGCAGGGAGGATCGTCAGAAGGATGATGCCGTAATTGGTGAGGTAGGCAAAGGGACTTTCCATCAGAAAGACCAGAGCGGCGAAGGGGGAGCGGCGGGAGAGCGACTCCACGAGGAAGGTTAGAAGTGCGGCCAGCACAAAGTACAGCGGGAGACGATCGGGGTCTGTCAGAATACGCAGTGCCGTCGTGATCCGTGTTTTGATTTTGTGGCGCACCTGGGGGATGGCAGGGGAATTGGAATTCATAATATATACCTTATTTGATCATGAATTGCGTGAAGTGAGGGGGGATTGTACGAGCATATACTATCACATTTTTCCGAAAAAGTCAATACGTACGGATCAATCTGATCAGGATAAAGATTTACCAACCGACTGCCGCACGAACTCTGCTACCATCTCGGCGGTCTCGGTTACGGTCATATTCGTGTTGTCGAGGGAGAGATCATACAGATCGGTGTGACTGCGTATCCAGTTGTTGTAGTCGATCTGGGAGGCAATAAAGGCCTCGTCGGAGCACATCCGCTCGGGAGGACGGGCAAGGAGGCGACGGCGCACCTCGGCATCCGAGCAGGTCATACCGATATAGGTGACCGTTACGTTCTTGGAGAGAGGAACCCGCTCAAAAAAGCTGATGGGGTCGTTGCAGGAGCCGAAGAGCAGATGATTTTCCCCCGCCAGCTCGAAGGCGCGAGCGAGGCAGTCGGCGGTGTAGTCCTTTTCCCGCGGTGTACCCTTGTAGTTCCACCAGTTGAGGCGTACCTCGTCGGAGTCGATGCAGGCGAAATCGGAGAGCAGGTTCAGCTCGTTCAGGGCGTTTTTGATGGTGGATTTACCCACGCCGCAGGCCGCAGAGAGGATCACGAGACGTCTTTCTTTCATGGCTTAATCCTCCACGTCGGGCTCGGGCATGACCAGAGGGCGGCGGTCGGGCAGATGGAGTCCGTCCACCTCGGCGGCCTGCATAGCGTGGAAGATACGGTGGCGCAGACCCTTGTGCTGGCGCTCCAGGGAGGCCAGAAGCTGCTTCATGGACTCTCGCTGGGTGTTTTCGTTGGCGGGGCAGGCGGATTCCACAACGGGAAGCTCCACCGAAGCGGCGAAGGCGCGCACTTCCTTTTCGGGGGTGTAGAGCAGGGGACGGATGACCCGCAGATCCACACGGGACAGGTAGGTCACGGGCTGGAAGCATCCGATGCGCCCCTCAAAGAACAGGTTGAGCATGAAGGTCTCCACCGCGTCGTCAAAGTGGTGCCCCAGGGCGACGGTGTTGCAGCCCAGCTCCTTGGCGGCGTTGTTCAACGCACCGCGGCGAAGCTTGGCGCAGAGGGAGCAGGGATTGGATTCCTTGCGTACGTCGAAGATGATGCGGGCGATCTCCGAGGGAACCACGTGGTATTCAACCTCCAGACGCTCACACAGGGCGCGGATGCCCCCGTAGGGGTCTGCGGGGAGTTCTTTCCCTTGGTTGGCCTCGATGCCGCCAAAGCCCATATCCACCGTGATGGCGATGAGCTCAAAAGGCTGGGGGTAGAAGCGCTTGAGGCCTGCCAGAGCGTGGAGCAGGGTCAGGGAATCCTTGCCCGCCGATACGCCCACGGCGATCTTATCTCCCGCGCGGATCATGCCGTAGTCGTCCACGGCGCGGCGGGTATAACTTAAAATATGCTTCATGTGATCCATATGGTATTCCTTTTATTTGCGGTTTTCTCCCGTGAAGCGGGAGGGGAAGCCGCAGTTTTCGTATATGTAGGCCGCATCCGTTGTTTGCACCATGGGCACGGCAGGTTTTTCGGGATTTGTAGGATCCGCCTCCCAGAGGCAGAGGGGCGGGGTGACCAGCAGGGAAGGAGATGCGTATTTGACCGCCTCCACCAGCACCATGGAGGGGATGGCGGCGTAGGTGGCCTGTACCATGGTCATGCGCTTGGGCTCCAGGTGAGCCTCCCGCAAGCCTTCACACAGGTCGCTCAGGCGCTCGGGGCGGAAGACACAGCAGAACCGACCGCCGTGCTTGAGGAGCCGTCCTGCGGCTCTGCAGAAGTCCTTGACGCTACCGCAAACCTCGTGGCGGGCGATGTACTTCTCGTCAGCCGTGTTCCGCGCGCCGCTGGCAGGCGCCATGTAGGGGGGATTGGCGGTGACCAGATCCACCTCGCCGCCCACGGTGGCGGAAGTGATCTCCCGTACGTCGGCGCACAGGGAGGTCAGGTGGTCGGAGAAGCCGTTGAGGGCGGCGTTGCGTCGGATCAGTTCTCCGAAGGCGGGCTGGATCTCCACGGCGGTAAAGCGGGAAGCCTTATCCCGCGCCAGGCACAGAAGGGGAATGATCCCCGTCCCACTGCCCAGATCCACGGCGACGGCGCTCTTTTTGGGGCGGATGTAGGCCGACAGCAGGTAGGCATCGGTGCCGAAGGTCAGCCCGTCCTTTCGCTGGATCAGCTTGATATGTTCATTGACCTCGTGTAGGGTCTCTCTGTCCCGAAGCTCCATCGGTAGTCTCCTTTCGCTGTGGAATTTGGTGTGAGTGGGGAGTTCTATAAATTGCAGTTTATAGGGGAGTTATGTCCCTTTCTCTCCGTGGCGAGAGAAAGGGACCGAAAGAGCGCCCGGGGAAAAACTTCTTGAAAGAAGTTTTTCCCCAGACCCCTTTTCAAGAACTTTCAAAAAAGATATTGATAAATAACCCTTTTTGAAAGTTTTTGGAGATCCAAGAACCTTTTTTCAAAAAGGTTCTT
>JAZRIF010000164.1:0-5787 GCA_045645165.1 Eubacteriales bacterium | reverse complement strand
GAAGGTGGGCTTCTCCACGGCAGTATAAGTCACATCCGTAAGTGCGGCGGCCACAGTGGGATGAAGCTCCCAGCCTGCCGTCCCCTTGATGCAATGGGGAACGGGGAGGTGCTTCCCTTCCGAGGTCTCCATGTAGTTCTCGGCGTGGGTATCGTAGGTGACAAAGATCACGCCATCGGGATCGGCGGCATAGGTCTTGATCTTGGCGGTGACACGCTCCAGAATGGCCACAGCCTGGGGAGTGCCCAGGGCACCGTCCACAAAATCGGTCTGCATATCCACGACAATCAGAATGTGTTTCATCATAATCTCCTATGTTTTCATGAGTTGGGTTGGTTATGTTGAGTTCAAAGGGAATGCCCACGGTGGGCTGTTGCCACTACGTTGGCACCGGTATCCAAGATATTGGCCACCAGCACATCCCCGATACGCACCGTGGCGGGAGCGGACAGGGCATTGATGACCTTCATGGCCTCGAAAAGCAGCTCCCGGGGAATGGGCTTGTCAGTCTTGCAGGGGACAACGCCGCCGTCCACGGTGGGAGCGGTGGTGGTCAGCACACGGGTAGGATGGGTACATTCGGCGGTAGCGTAGTCCACGCCCCGCTTACAGCCCTGGCCCTCGACGGAGATCACGGGATTTTGTGCCTCGGAGTCCAGCGTCACGGTCAGGGTACAGCCGCGGGGGCAGACGATACAAGTCAGGTTCTTGGTAGTAATAGCCATTATGCGTTGCCTCCCTTCTTTTCGGCAGTTTCAATGGACACGTACAGGGTGTCGGCGGCGGTAGCAGTGAGGTCGGTTGCCTTGATGCTGATGGTCTCCATCTCACCGGGAGCGACCTTGATGCGCTTCTTCTTGGACAGGATCGCGCCGTCAGCGCCACCCTCGCGAACGGTCACGGTGACGTCGCGGTAGATGTCGGAGGGACGGAAGTACACGGTCACGTCGGCGGTGTTGTCGGTGACGGTGACGGTCTGGGGCACGGTGTATCGCACCTTGCCGTCGGTCTCCAGGGTGATGGTCTTGCCCTCGGTCAGCTCACCACGCAGGTGGGCGGCGGCGGAGGTACCCGCCAGAGCGGCCTCCTCGGAGACGTAGTCCACCAGGTCGTGGACGTGGAGGACGTTACCGCAAGCGAACACGCCCTTGAGGGAGGTCTGGCGGTACTGATCCACCGATGCGCCCCCCGTGATGCCGTCCATGCCGATGTGAGCACCCCGAGTCAGCTCGTTCTCGGGGATGAGTCCGACGGACAGAAGGAGTGTATCGCACTCAAAGTAGATCTCGGTACCGGGGATAGGACGGCGGCGTTCATCCACTTTGGAGACGGTGACGCCCGTCAGGCGCTCCTTGCCGTGGATCTGAGTCACGGTGTGGGAAAGCATCAGCGGAATGCCGAAATCATCGAGACACTGGGTGATATTACGAGCCAGACCGCCGGAGTAGGGCATCAGCTCGCAGACGGCCTGCACCTCGGCGCCCTCCAGGGTCATACGGCGAGCCATGATGAGACCGATGTCGCCCGAGCCCAGAATGACCACTTTACGGCCGGGCATGTAGCCCTCCATGTTGACGAACCGCTGGGCAGTACCCGCGGAGAAGATACCCGCAGGACGGGTACCGGGGATGTTGAGAGCACCCTTGGAGCGCTCGCGGCAGCCCATGGCCAGCACCACAGCGCCCGCGCGGAGGGTGAACATACCCTCGGCCTCGCTGATGGCGGTGACGTAAGCAGACACGCCCTCTTCCTCGGAAGGGGTCACGTCCAGCACGGTAGCGCCGGTCTTGATGGAAATGCCGCGCTCGACGGCCATCTCATAGTAACGGTTGGCGTACTCGGGGCCCGTCAGCTCCTCGCCGAAGCGATGGAGACCGAAGCCGTTGTGGATGCACTGGCGGAGAATACCGCCTGCGCTCTGGTCGCGTTCCAGAATAACCATATCGCGGACACCTGCGTCGTAAGCGGCTACGGCGGCGGACAGACCGGCGGGGCCTCCGCCGATGATCACAAGGGCGGTGTAGGGGGCGCTCATATTCACATAGTTCTGCATATCAGTTGCCCTCCTTCGCGGCTTCAGCCATGCCGCCGGCGGTTTTGGTATGGCCCTTATTGATGTAGGAACCGTGACCGCACTTGGTGATATCGTCGTAGGCAACGCCCCACTCGCGGGCGAGGATGCGGATGACCTCGGGAGAGCAGAAGCCGCCCTGGCAACGTCCCATACCGCCGCGGGTACGGCGCTTGACGGCATCCACGTCGTAGGCGGGGGGGTTCGCGTGGATAGCGGCCACCATCTCGCCCTCGGTGACCTCCTCACAGCGGCAGATGATACGGCCGTAGCGGGAGTCTTTCTTGATCATTTCGTTCTTCTCCTCCACGCTCATGTGACGGAAGGCGTCGGAGGGTGCGCGGTTGGGGTTGTAGTTCTCCTTGGCGGTGAGGGTCAGACCCATACCGCGAAGCAGCTCCTCCACGTACTCGGCAATGGCGGGAGAGGAGGACAGGCCAGGGGACTCGATGCCGCCCAGATGGATGGCATTGCCCACGGGCTTGATGATGAAGTCACCCGTACTGCCCACAGAGCGCAGACCGCAGAAGGAGGTGATGACCTTGCCGTAGGGGATATTCGCCACGTTGTCCCCTGCCTTTGCGCGGATGTCGGCAAAGCCCTCGGGGGTGGTGGCGGTGTCGGTCTTATCCTCCATGTCGGTGGCGGTGGGGCCTACGATGAGGTTGCCGTGGACGGTGGGGCTCACCAGCACGCCCTTACCCATCTTGGTAGGAGTGTGGAAGATGGTGCAGGCAGTCGTTTGTCCGCACTCCTTGTCCAGCAGCATGTACTCGCCGCGGCGGGGGTGGACGGTGAAGCTGTCGTCTCCCAGCATCTTGGCGATCTCATCCGAGAACACGCCCGCGCTGTTGATGAGGTAGCGGGTCTTGATCTCACGGCCGTCGGCGGCGGTGAGGGTATAGCCCTCGGCGGTCTCGGTGATGGAGATCACCTCAAAGTTCAGCGCCAGCTCGGCGCCGTTGTCCATGGCGTTGCCCACGGCGGCAATGGTGAGGCCGTAGGGGCAGACGATTGCTCCTGTCGGAGCATACAGAGCGCAGGACAGGTCGGGGTTCAGATTGGGCTCCATGGAAAACAGCTCGTCCCGCTCTACAATGCGAAGCCCCTCCACGCCGTTTTCAACACCTCGGCGGTAGATAGCCTCCACCTCGGCGCGCTCGTCCTCAAAGGCCACCACCAGAGAACCGTTTCTCTTGTAGCTGACCCCCAGCTCAGCGCAGACCTGCTCCATCATTTGGGAGCCACGTACGTTCATCTTTGCCTTCAGAGAGCCCTCTTTGGCATCAAAGCCTGCGTGGACGATGGCGGAGTTAGCGGATGTGGCGCCTCGCGCCACATCATTTTCCTTATCCAGAATACAAATTTTGAGATCAAACGCGGCCAGACGGCGGGCGATGAGACCGCCCACCACACCCGCGCCGATAATCGTTACGTCGTGCATCGGTATAAATCCATCCTTATTGGTTGTTTATTGGTTGTTTATTGATTGCTTATTGATTAAATTCTGATTGGGCATTTATTCATTCCTTGAACTTCATGGTCAAGGAGATTCGCTTCTTCTGCACGTCCACACTCAGCACCTTGACCTTGACAACGTCACCGAGGGAGACAGCCTGGGAGGGGTGCTTGATGAACTTGTCAGAAAGTTGGGAGATGTGAACCAGACCGTCCTGATGCACGCCGATGTCCACGAAGGCGCCGAAGTCGGTGACGTTGCGGACGGTGCCCGTCAGGATCATATCGGGCTTAAGGTCGGAGAGGGACATGACGTCCTCGCGGAGGACGGGCGCGTCGAAGCCGTCGCGGATGTCGCGGCCGGGCTTTTCCAGCTCGGCAATGATATCCATGAGGGTGGGTTCACCGATCCCCAAAGTCTCTGCGGTCTTCCCCGTACCGGCCTTGATGACCTTAGATTTCAGGAAGGAGAGGTTCCCTGCCCGCAGGTCGTCCTCGGTGTACTCGAACATCTCCAGCAGCGCCTTGGCGGCGGCGTAGGACTCGGGGTGAACGCCGGTGTTGTCCAGGATCTCCTTACCGCCGGGAATACGGAGGAAGCCCGCGCACTGCTCGTAGGCCTTCGCGCCGATGCGGGGCACCTTGGTGATCTGGGCACGGGTCTTGAATTCGCCATTCTCCTCGCGGTATTTCACGATGTTCTTGGCGGCAGTGGCATTGATGCCCGCGATGTAGGCAAGGAGAGAATGGGAGGCGGTATTGGCGTCCACGCCAACGGCGTTGACGCAGTCCTCCACCACGCCGCCCAGAGCCTCATCCAGACGAGCCTGCTTCATGTCGTGCTGATACTGGCCAACGCCGATGCCCTTGGGGTCGATCTTAACCAGCTCCGCCAGAGGATCCTGCAGACGGCGGGCGATGGAAACGGCGGAACGCTGCATGACGTCGAACTCGGGGAATTCCTCGGCGGCCAGCTCGGAGGCAGAGTAGATGGAAGCCCCCGCTTCGCTGACGATGATATACTTGGTATCGCCATCCAACTGCTTGAGGATGTCTGCGATGAATTGCTCACTCTCGCGGGAGGCCGTACCGTTACCAATGGCCACCACGTCCACCCCGTAGGTGCGGATGAGCTTCTTGACCACCGCGGTGGCCTGCTCCACCCGGGACTTGATGGTGGGATAAATGACCGCCGTATCCAGCACCTTGCCGGTGCGATCCACCACCGCCAGCTTACAGCCGTGGGCGTAGCCGGGGTCAAAGCCCAGCACCACCTTGCCCTTGAGGGGGGGCTGCATGAGGAGATGGGAGAGGTTGTCGGAAAAGACCTTGATGGCGCCCTCGCAGGCGGTGTCAAAGAGATCGTTTCGGATCTCACGCTCGATGGAGGGAGCAATGAGGCGGTTGTAGCTGTCGGTGACGGCATCACGGACATAGGGCATGGCAGGGGAGGTAGTGGAGGTCAGAACGCTGTTGTAGAGGAAGCCCAAAACGGTCTCCTCGGGGACGGTCAGCGTGACCTTCAAGAACTCCTCCTTCTCTCCGCGGTTGATGGCCAAAATGCGGTGACCGGGAAGCTTCTTAATGGCCTCGGCGAAGTCGTAGTACATGGAGTACACCGAGTCCTCCTCCCCCGCGGCCTTGGTAACCAGCGAGCCGTAGTCGAAGGTCAGAGTACGGAGCTTCTTGCGGTACTCGGCGTTGTCGGAGACGTCCTCCGCGATGATGTCCATGGCGCCCTGGAGGGCCTCTGCGGCGGTATTGACCTCCTTCTCGGGGTCAACAAAGCCTTCAGCCTGCACCTCAATGGCGGGATCGTAGGTTTTCTCCTGGGCGAGGATGATCTGCGCCAGAGGCTCCAGTCCCCGCTCGCGGGCCACGGAGGCGCGGGTCTTTCTCTTGGGGCGGAAGGGGCGGTAGATATCGTCCACCTCGGTGACGGTGACGGCGCGGTCAATGGCGGCCACGATCTCGGGGGTGAGCTTGCCCTGTGCGTCGATGAGGTTCTTGACCTCCTCCTTGCGCTTTTCCAGATTGCGCAGGGCGGTCAGACGCTCCTCCAGGGTGCGGAGGATGGTATCGTCAAGGCTACCCGTGACCTCCTTGCGGTAACGGGCGATGAAGGGGATGGTATTGCCCTCGTCAATGAGGGCGACGGTCTTTTCCACCTGATCGGCGGTGAGGTTGAGTTCTTTTGCGAGGGTTTCGATGATGGTCATGGGGTAGGGGTTCTCCTTGTTTGAGATAATTCTGGGGGG
>JAZRIF010000163.1:0-3462 GCA_045645165.1 Eubacteriales bacterium | reverse complement strand
AAGACCGCTTGGCCTCCGACTTTTTGAGCGGGTCACCCCGGCCGAGCTATACGACCGTGCGAAGATTGACAGCCTCTACTACTTGGCCACCGGCGGAGGGATTACCTTCGGCGGCGGTGAGCCTTTGCTTCACACGGATTTCATCACCGCTTTCCGCGCCCTCTGTCCCAAGGACTGGCGCATTTACGCCGAAACCTGTCTCAATATCCCGCAGGAGAACGTCCTTGCCGCGGCGGCGGTGGTGGATTGGTTCTTCGTAGACATCAAGGACATGAATCCCGCTATCTACAACGCCTACACGGGGCGCGAGAATGCTCTTGTAAAAGAGAATCTCGCTCTGCTTCTGTCCCTGGTCGGATCCGACCGCGTCACCGTCCGCGTGCCCCACATTCCCGGCTTCAATACCGATGCAGACGTGGAAGCCTCGGTGGCTGAGCTTACGGCTATGGGCGTGACGAAGCTGGATGTGTTTACGTACAAAGACCCCAAGAGCCGCAGAAAATAATGGAACATACAGAAACCCCTCGCCGTGGCGAGGGGTTTTCACATGGTTTTAAGTAGGGAAGATCACCGCAAAAGCAGCCAGAGCATGAACCCGAACTCGCAGAGCCCGATGATGCCCAGGATGGCTAAGCCGACGCCGCGGGGCTTACGCACCCGTACGGGGGTAATGAAGCTGGTGCCGGTGATGAGCAGGAAGGCGGGATAGAGCCAAGGGGCGAGAGATGCGGCCATACCGCCGAAGGTGAGCAGGAACTCGGCCACTCCATAGACCAAGGGGAATACCACGGCGGCGGTGGTGATGGGGACGCCCTGGAAGTGGGTGCGACGGCCGCCTTCTTTGGACTGCCGTGTTTCCTCGGTGACGTTGAAGTAGGCCAGGCGGATCAGGCCGCAGAGGACGTACAGAGCCGCAATGGTCCAAACCGCGATGCGGACGGGAAGGGTTTGGCCTGATACGAGCCCTACGCCGATAGCGGAGGGAAGCACGCCGAAGCAGATGACGTCACAGAGGGAGTCGATCTGGATACCGAAACGTTTTTCCTCGTCGGTGCTTTTCTTACGGGTGCGGGCAATTTTTCCGTCGAACATATCGCAGATACCGGAGGCCAGCAGACAGCAGAGTGCATAAAAAGGACGACCTGCCGCGGCCAGATAGATACCGACGGAGGAAATGAGCATGCTTATGTATGTCAGAATAACCGTGTAGTTATAAAAGCCGAGCATAGGAGACTCCTTGGAATTTCGATTGTGCCCGCGAGGGGTTTGCTCCTATATTATACTACAATTTGTTTTTCTGTGCAAGATGTTTTTTGAAAAATTCGACAAAAAACGAGGGAGAAGCGAAGAAGTGTTGAAAGTGACCTTGACAAATGAGGAGAAACTGTGTATAATAGGCTTGTAAACCGCCCTATGGGCGGATTTTTCTACCGTTGGAGTACAAGTTGTGAAATTATCCCGATTTTTGACTACCCCTACGGGCGGTGTGACACGTGCCTCGGCCCCTGCGACAGAAGGGCAGGTCGTTCCCACCGACGCGGGGACGATTCTGGCCATTGCATTGGATGTTGGCGCAGAAACTCTTCGCGTTGGTGGCGAGATTCACCGCGTGGAGGATACCGTGATCCGTATCTGCCGTGCTTACGGTGCCGAAGCTGTGGAAGTGTTTGCTATTACCTCACTCATTACAGCCGAAGTGCGTATGCCCGACGGCTCTTACGCCACTCGCAACCGCCGTGTGTCTACTACCTATAATCATTTGGCGCGCTTGGAGGCTTTGAATGCGCTTTCTCGCACCATTTGTTCTAAGCCCATATCCGCCGCAGAGGTTAGCTCTCGCATTGAAGACATTCGCCGTTACCGTCCCGTGCCTGAGTGGCTGTGCTATTTTGGCGGTATGATGGCAACGGGCGGCTTCGCCGTGTTTTTTGGCGGTACGTTTAAGGATGGAATTGCCGCTGCGGTGATCGCATTTTTTTTGACTCTTTTTGCTCGCTTACGTCCCCTGCAGATCAATGGCATGGTGAAGTCTCTGATCAGTTCTTTTGCCGCCGGTGTTCTGTCGGTACTGTGTGTCGCGATTGGTTTTGGCGACAATATGGATAAGATCATCATTGGCACCATTATGCTGGAAATTCCGGGATTGTCCTTCGGTAATTCTTTGCGCGATCTGCTCTGCGGAGATACCCTGGCGGGTACTATGCGCTTTATTCAGGCTGTGCTTCAAGCGCTGATGATTGCTCTGGGCTATATGGCTGCGCTGGTGCTTCTGCGTCAGCAGATCGGAGGTTGATCATGCCAAACGCAATCGTTATGCTCGTTACCGCCGCCCTCGGTACACTGGGCTTCTCCATTCTGTTTTATGTGCATCCCCGCCGTCTGTTTCTGGCTACCTTGGGCGGTATCCTGACCTGCGGTGTCTACCTTTTGGGCGTACATTTTATCGGGGGTGAGTTGCTCCCCAGCCTGCTGGGATCGCTGGTGGGTGCGGGCTTTTCCGAGATCATGGCTCGACTCACTAAGGTGCCCGTGCCCGTTTACATGGTGCCCTGCGTGATCCCGCTGGTGCCGGGTGGCGCGCTGTACAACACCATGTTCAATTTCGTGGCGGGAAACTATACCGCGGCCGCTGCAACCGGTCTGACAGCGTTGCAGATTGCCCTGGGTATTTCGGGCGGTATCGTCATTGCCTCAGTGCTGGGTATCATCTTCCGCCTCAAATTGTTTTCCAAAAAGAATTATTAATAAATTAAAATCAAGACAACTCCGAACTGCTTGCGGCGACACCGTTCATAGGCGATATTTGTGCATGGTGTACAAATCGAAAGGATAAAGTTTGGGGAAATAACCTCTTTATTTTTGACGGCTTTTTTGGTATAATATGTACGTGTACAAGTGGGCTTTTTATGCCTGCTGTGCGTATCGCGACAGTCAAATTTTTTGCGTTATATATTACTTAGGAGGAAAAATTCAAATGGCAAGTGTATCCCTTCGTCACATTTACAAGAAGTACCCCGGCGGCGTAACCGCGGTTTCTGACTTCAACCTGGAGATCAAGGACAAGGAGTTCCTGGTTCTGGTCGGTCCTTCCGGTTGCGGTAAGACCACTACCCTGCGTATGGTCGCAGGTCTGGAAGAGATCTCCGAGGGTGAGCTGTTCATCGGTGACCAGCTGGTCAACGACGTAGCACCTAAGGATCGTAAGATCGCGATGGTGTTCCAGAACTACGCTCTGTACCCCCACATGACCGTGTTTGAGAACATGGCATTCGGTCTGAAGCTGAACAAGACTCCCAAGGAGGAGATCAAGCGCCGCGTTGAGGAGGCTGCCCGTATCCTGGATATCACCCACCTGCTCGACAGAAAGCCCAAGGCTCTGTCCGGTGGTCAGAAGCAGCGTGTGGCTCTGGGTCGTGCAATCGTCCGTAACCCCAAGGTATTCCTTCTCGACGAGCCTCTGTC
>JAZRIF010000162.1:0-12110 GCA_045645165.1 Eubacteriales bacterium | reverse complement strand
CGTTCAATAATGATCAAGCGTTCCAGCTCTGCCTGGCGATCTTCAAGCTCCTTCATACGCTTGTTAGCGGCGGCGGTATAGAAGCCACGTTCGACAGCGTTCATGATGTTCTCCATCGCGCTTTCGTTCTGTTTCTGCTCCCTTTCAAGGATGCTCAACGTGGAGTTGGCTTTGATCTGAGAGTCTTGTAATGCCAGAAGACCTTGGACGATGTAATCCATTTGCCCCGGCTTTTTCAGTTCGGCGATAATGCTATCCAGCACGAATTTTTCAAGTATTTCCTTGCGGTATGGTTGTTGTTTGCATCCATTCCGTAAGTTTTTTCTTCCATGGCACTTATAGTAGTAGGTACGCTCTCCCTGCTTGGATGTTCCGCACTCACCGATCATGTTCTCTCCACAGTATCCGCACTTCATTTTCTGGCGAAGCAAGTAGACCACTGCGTTACTGTGCTTCCCGATTTTGTTGCAGGACACCTTGGCTCGGACTTTGGAGAAGATCTCCGGATCCACGATGGGCGGATAGATCTTGTCCACCACTTCGTCACCATGCATATAAGTCCCCGAATACTTTTCGTTTCTGAGGATGCCATAGACAGTATTCATCGGAAATTGCCTGCCCTTATACAGAATCCCATGCGCCGTAAGCGTCGCGATGATCTCCTTGACGGTAACGCCCTTTGCGTACTGATCGAACATGAATCGCACGATTTCGGCCTTTTCTTCGTCGATCACAACTTTCCTGCCGGATGCAATGTAACCGTAAGGCAATGTGCCGCCTTGGTAGTTCCCCTTCAAGCGTGTTTCTCTCATGCCTCTGCGAACCTTCTGAGCAAGCTCGGCGGAGTAATACTGGTTCATGCCCTCCAGGAGCGATTCAAGGATGATACCCTCGGGCGAATCGGGAATATTTTCCATGGCCGATACGACCTTGACGCCATTATTCTTCAAGGTGTTCTTATGGATGGTGGCTTCATACTTGTTTCGTGAAAATCGGTCAAGCTTGTAAACAAGTACGTAACTCCATTGGCGTTTTGCGCTATCCCGGATCATGCGTTGAAAGTCGGGGCGCATATCGTTCGTACCCGACATGGCTCGGTCGATGTAGGTATCGAGGATCAGAATATCGTGCATCTTGGCGTAATCCTCGCACACACGAAGCTGACCTTCGATGGACTGCTCGGTTTGAGCATCGCAAGAATATCTTGCGTAAATGACTGCTGTTTTCATTCTCTTTTTTCCTTTCTGATTTGTCTTTAGATTTGTCTTTCGACGGGAGCGGCCCAAACGGAACCGCCCAAAGAGGTCAAGGGAAACAGGCGAAAATATTGCATTGTTGTCGGCCATTTCCTGCTTTTCAGCGATATTTTCGCCCCCTTGACCTCGACGGCGGTTTCGTTTACGCTCCACCAAGGCGAAAGACTAATTGATTTTAATTCTTCTTTGGCATCTTCTCAATGACTTCGGGGCTGACCTCACCGACATATACCCCGTCATCAAAGCAGATAAAGTTATCGAATAACAAGAGTTTTCTGTCCTCTTGCCCTATCGTACACACCACGTCATCATCCAGAATGTCGGATATGAAATATGCCGGTGTGTTCTTGGAGTAGACAATTCGCTCGCCGGACTTCTCGATGTACTTCATGAGATAGGCAGTAGCGTTTGGAAGCTCCTGCTTATTGATCGGCTCAAAATCGTTTCTGCCAAATCGTTCTGTGAAATAGCTGTTCTGTATGGTAGTCTGCATTCTGTGAGTCTTGGTGCTGTAATCCCGATGATCGACCAGCTCGCCCACCATGGCATTTTCGGGAATATTGAATAGCCCGTGGAAGTGTAGACGGTTACTGTTCGGGGAGCGCTCCCATACGCCTATGTAGATCCATCCTTTGCGGTGGCACATCTTTTTGAAGCAATCCCGCAGTTTCTCCTTGAAGCTATCCTCGGTATGCTTCTGATCGTCGTAGGTAAACGTACAAAAGTAATTCCAGTTGCCAAAATTGATCTTTCTGGTAAGTCTCGTCTGCCTTACGATCAGATTTCGCCGGATCCGCTCCATCTCTGCTTTGACGTATTCCGCCGCCTGTTCCTCGCTTTCAAATTGCGGTTTCAGCTCCGCTATGATCTCCGTAACCTTCTCTTTTCTACGTTTGGCCGTTGCACTCTTGTAGGCCTTTTCAAAAGCCGTTCTCATTTCGTCATTTTCGTTGCCATGGAAGCCGCCCTTCCCGGGACTCTTGCCCTCGTTTTGTGGGATGCCGATGTAGTGACTGCCGTCGAAGTAGACTTTAACCTTCTCATATGGCATGACCGTCTACCTCCTTTCGCTTGCGGCGAAGCTCCAACACTCGCTCCAACAGAGCCGACATGAATGCCTCCCGCTCCGATGCGCTCATTTGTTTGACTTCAAAGCCGCCGTTTGTGATGATGTTGACCTCTTTTCCTTTCAATAGTTTTTCTCCTTCTGGTGTATTTTCCAGAGAAAAAGGCACGAAAAAAAGCGCAATACGCTTTTCTGTCATGAAAACGTATTACGCCTTTGAGTGCAACCTTCCGATTCAACCCTCGGAACACAGGCCTGTGCCTTTCTATTCGGCAACATCTATCTTGGCTTGACACTTTGCATACGAACTAACTATACTGTGACTATTCCTTTTTCTGTGAAATGCGGTGATATTATACCATAGATCTCGGTGAAAAACAAGCAACTAAACCTATATTTTTCCACATCTTTTAGTAGAAACCAAAACTTTACCCCAAGTTTACCCAACTTTTCCCAAGCATCCATGGTGCATAAACAGGATAGCATATCGGGATCAAATTTGTCAACTTACGAAACTGGCGAGTTTTGATTTTCTACTGGATAAATCTTAATCGGAAACTGATGGTGATGAAGCGAGGGCTGACAATCCCACACGGCGGCGCTTCAACAAACGTCCAAAAACGAAATCTATCCAAAAAGCTGCCGAGCGTGATCGCGGACGTGCGCCCAAGCGGCTCAGCGGGCGACTCCGCGACCGCTCGGCTTTGGATTTTTCTTTTTTCGTTTGTTTGCGGTGCGGGCGTGTGCTTGTCTCGGCGAGCGCAGCGAGCCGACTTGTATAAGACAAGCACACGCGAGGGTGCCAAAGTGGATTTTCCTTTGAAAAACTCAACTGCAAGTTGCATCCCCATCGACGAGTAAGTTATTGCTTTTTTCTCTCGCATCTGCTATAATAACATCAGAATCCGGATTCAATCTATTTTTACGAGGTACACATATGACCATCGGCGAACGAATCAAAGAACTGCGAAAGAAGAATGATCTGACTCAGGAACGATTGGCAGACTACCTTTGCGTGTCCTATCAGGCGGTGTCCAAGTGGGAGTGCGGGCTGTCCTGCCCCGATTTTTCCATGATCGTCCCTCTTGCCAAGATTCTGCACGTGACCACTGACGAGCTTTTGGGCATGAACGAAGTGGAAGTAAGCGAACGGCGGGCAGAGTTGGACGAGCATTGCGACCACTACTGGCTCTATGACGATCTGGAAAACTACGAGCTGGCCAAGCAAGCGGTCAGTGAGTATCCAGGAGATTACAAGTACCTCCATTGGCTAGCCTCCATGGAGTATTTCGTGGCCTACGACAACAAATTCCGCACCAATCCCAAAAAGCCTTATTCCATCGAGCTGATCGACAGCTCCATCAAGCACGACAGTATGGTAGTAGAAGGGACGAAGGATCCCGAGCTGCGGCAAAGCGCGATCTGGAATATTATGCTGGCGTATCAATATACAGGTCGCCACGAGGAGGCCTTACAGTACGCCAATATGTTTCCCGAAAAGAAGCCCATTACCCGCATGAAGGCTCTTATGGAATGTCTGGAGGAACCGGGCAAGTCTACGGCCCGACAAGCTGTTACACAAGAAGCCTTGAGTGATCTCTGTATGGGCTTTATGGAAGCGTACCGTTTCGCCGGAGAAAAGACTCCCGAGGTCATGGCCGCGTTGGACACCGAGGAGGCTGTACTCCGCGCTGTATTCCCCGACGGCCATTATGGCAGTTTCCATTGGAGTATGTACTGTGTGTATGAGAAGCGCACGCAACTGGAGATTGTTGTCGGAGACTTGGATAAAGCTATGGAATACGCCCAAACTGCCTGTCTCCACGCCAAGGCTTTTGACAAGCTCTGCAAAGGAGAGAAAATTGTCTATACCAATCCCGCATTCGCTCTGTGTTCGGGCGAGAAAATGAACTGGATCAACAATCCCTTTTGGGAGACTGTCAAGAAGGAGCTGATGACCGAGCCCCGGTATGCACCACTCCACGAGCGAGAAGATTTTCAAATCCTCGTCAACTCTTAACTGCTACCCCGCCTCGTGCGGAGTTTCTCCATATCGCATAACTTTAGGGAGCCGCAAAGCTCCCTTTTGTGTTTATGTGTAAATCGGATCAGTCTTGCATGACTATATATCGAAGGTACTTTTTCTGTATGCTCTTCCTTCTGCGCCAGACAGTCGTATTATTGACATTCTGCATCTGCGCGATCTCTACGAATCCGAGTCCGGCCATGTAGTAATTCAAGGTTTCTTCTTCTACAATGGTCAAGCGCATTTGATGGATGATCGTATCGACCTTGGTGTAATCCTCGATCTCGTACTGAGTCTCGAAATCAATGGAAGCGACCGAAGGAGAGCATTCTTCGATGCTGATGGTCTTAAACGCGGACAGATATTCCTTTCCAATGTACCGCAGGGCATATCTGTAGCAGGCAAAGCGGACAGTCATAAGCTCACCCTTGCGATTCTGGCAGGCCTGATCATCCAGGTTACGCCCGATGTAATGACAAAGGAAGTAAATCACCTCGGATGCTAAGTCGTAACCGTCCGAGAAAGTCGTGTTGTAGCCTCTGTTGCCGTAAATGTCCTCGACAAGACCGGCGTACAGCTTATCCAGCGAGCGTGGATGATGTGCAAACCGCATCATTTTCTTGATAGCAGACAATGCAATGCACTCACCGATATGCTGGACATTGCTCTCGGTGATCCTTGTGTTTTCGTTGGTGATTCTTTCTTTGGTTTCGGTTTTCATTTTCTATACCTCCCGATTTTTATTTCGCCTTTCGGCAGGGTCGGGGGAGCATAGGTCGGGAGGGATTCGTGCTCATCTCGAGTGAGGTGTGCAGATGTCAACGAGGAGTATCGTCCCATGCCAGTACACGAAAAAATATTGCTTGTGGATAAAGAAAAAGCCAAGTATTGCTACTTGACTTTCTCGGTTGTATTTCATTTTTCAGCGATATTTTTTCACGTTGACAGCTGCGAGAGCTATGCTACACTGGACACGCCGAAAGGTGAAAAATCGGGGCGATCATCATGTCGCAATCATCTTACCATTTCCGGCTTCTTCCCCATCCGCCTGCACTCCGTGGGCGTGATTCCGTAGCTCTTTTTGAACATTCGGTAGAATGTAGAATAATCCTTAAACCCACAGGATAGAGCCACCTCGCTCGCGTGAATACCATTGACCAGCATATCGCAGGCGCGATCCAAACGGATGTGAAGAACGTATCGCCACAGAGACACGCCCAGACGATTCTTGAACAGGCTGTTGACGTGAACCGTGCTGTAGTGAAAGACGTCAACCACAAAGGAAAGATCCTGTATGTCCGCGTAGTGCTGGGAAATATACTCAATGATCTGATCCGTCAGCGTGCTTTGGCGCGACGGCTCCTTGGTAAAGCCGTCATATTTTCCGCTGACGGGCGTTCCGTATGCGAGGATCTCACATAAAACGGGAAAGAGTATGCGGAAAAATTGCTCATGTACGTCTTTCGTACTTGAGATACAAAGCCGCTTGACCGCCGCGTACACGTATGAAAAGCTCTCCCCGGAGAGTCGGCGCATACTCTGCTCACCCTCGCCGTGACGGTTAAACAATGCTTCTATGGCCGCCAGCATCTCCGATTCATCGGGGATGGCTCTCGGGGTAAACTGTATGTACAGGTACTCCAACGGTTCGCTGTCCTTGACGACCAGGCGATGGGTCACCCAGGGCGGTAAGAGCAGAACAGAACCTCGTCCCACCGTATACAGGTAATTCGACACCTCGAATTCGAAAGAACCCGCCACGGGCAGAAAGATCTCGTAGGAATCGTGGGAGTGGGCGGCATACCCGTCCGCCTCGGGGGTGGGATCTATCCTTTCGTTGGCGCAGATACCGATGTATTCCATGTGCACTCCTTTCTGCGTTGGTTTTTTGTATATTATATCACAAAATCATCGGAAATGCAATATTCAAGCCCCGTATTTATAATTGAAAAAGCAATTTATTTGTGCTATACTATATAATGAATTGGAATGTTTTTGGAAATTTGAAGATACGAAAGGAAAATCAAACATTCCGGGAGGTACATATGAAGCATCATAAGATCATGGTCACAGGGCTGGCCCTCACCCTCGCTGTCGGTCTCCTCGCAGCTTGCGACTCAGCCAAGGAGCAGGAGACCACGGCGGAGACCGCCCCCGTCACGTTGCCCGCGACCGAGTCGGCGGAGCTCACCGAAGCTCCCACCGAGGAGCCTACCGAAGTCCCTACCGAGGTTCCCACCGAGGAGGTCACCGAAGCCCCCACCGAGGAAATTGAGACCCACCGCCCCACCCGCGAGGACTGGGACGAGAGTGATCCTCAGAATCCTTACTACAACCTCATTCAAGTGGGCACCGCCTTTGACGGCAAAACCCCCGTCTACGATGGACGCTATGAGTTCGATCAAGTCATTTGCCACACCTCCGACGGCGCGGAGTTTTACAGCATGCAGGATGCGTTGGACTGGCTGGAGGGCTACGGCGGCAATATCCAGATGGATGCCGACCCAAACGTCTCCCTGAAGCTGGATATCCCCGACGATGGCTGCTTCTACCGCATCGCCTACTGGTGGAAGAATTGTGATTTCGTCATGGATCACGGCGTGATCTACGACGATCAGAACAAGCAGGACGGCATCGTGGGCTATGCCTACTACTCCGACCTCTACGAGCTGGATATCATTTCCGGGCTGGAGGGCACCTACGTTTGGGTCATTAAGGACACCTACGGCCTTACCCCCGGTTATTACAAAATGGTAGAGAACGATGACCCCAACAGCGAGCTGTACTACGGCTACGATCTCGTAGCCACTCTGGAGGAATGGCCCGGACTGCCCAACGGCGAGATCCTCCCCGACTGATACCGAATTCTACTTGTTAAGGAGATCATGCAATGAAGACCCGATCCCTCTCGGCTCTGCTTCTGGCCGCTGTTCTGCTGCTCGGTGGCTGTACGCCTCCCATCGGCCCCGATGATGGAACCATCCCCCCTGTATCCGATTCGGTGGGGGAGAGCGGCACCGATACCGCCGCCGATACGTCCCCCGACACCGAGACGCCCACCGATGCCACCTCCGAGGAAGAGACTGAGCCCCTGCCCGAGCCTCCTCCCGCCCTGTCCTTGGCCGCCCAAACCTTGACGACCGAGGGTGATAATATCGTTCTATCCCTGTCCTGCTTACTCCGCGACGATACCGTCACGGGTGAGCTGATCTGCAAGCTTGCAGACGCCAAGGGAGAGATCGCCGAGCAGCGAGTCTCGGTCTCCGCGACTCCTCTGGAGATCTCTCTCCCTTGCCCCAACGGGAAGATCAAAGAAAAGCTCACGATCACGGTAGACGCTGTAACCGCTGACGGCGAGCCTGTCGATTCCCTGTATCTGACCATGTCAAAGGGCATAGTTCAGCTCACGGAGGATTCCGTCGCCTGTGTGGTGGCGGCTATGACCCTGGAGGAAAAGGCAAAACTGACCTCGGGTGCCGCGACCACCTCCAAGCGCGGTGCGGTGGGTGCTACGCTGGCTCTGCGGAAGTACGGCATTCCCGCCATCGGTTTTAACGACGGCCCCGCGGGCGTGCGTTCCGACGCCGGTACCCCCTCTGTGTGGTATCCCTCGGTTACGAATATCTCAAACTCCTGGGATAAGGATTTGATCTACCGTGTGGGTGAGGCCATCGGTCTGGACGGCCGTGCCTTCGGTACGGATATCCTCCTGGCCCCCGGTATGAATATCCAGAAGAACACCTTCGGCGGGCGCAATTTCGAGTACAGCTCCGAGGATCCGCTTTTGACGGGATACCTCATGTCCGCCTATGTGAACGGCGTGCAGTCCACGGGCATCGGTGCTGAGATCAAGCATTTCGCCGTCAACAATCAAGAGACCTCCTGCGTCATCTACTCGGCCAACGTCACCGAGCGCGCTCTCCGCGAGATCTACCTCAAGGGCTTTGGTATTGCCGTCCGTGACAGTGCTCCTTGGGTGGTCATGTCCTCCTACAACCGCATCAACCGCAACCACAACGCCACCGAGCGGGAGCTTCTGGTGAACATTCTGCGGGATGAGTTCGGCTTTGTGGGTATGGTCACCAGCGATTGGGGCGGTGTAACGGGCAGTATCGACAGCAAGATCAAGGCCATGAACGACCTTAATATGCCGGGCAACCCCGACGATCCCGCTATTCTGATGGCCGCTGTCAACAGCGGTACCGTCAGCATGGAGGCTCTGGACACCTGTTGCCGCAACATCCTCTCGGTGGTCGCCAAGACCCGCACCGCCAAGGGAGAGAAGAAAGAGGGCGTAGACTATGAAGCCCACGCTGAGCTGGCAAGACAGGCAGCCGAGGAGTCCTTCGTGCTGCTCAAGAATGATGCCGCTCTGCCCCTGAACAAGGGAGCGACCGTAGCCCTCTTCGGAAACGGTTCCTTTGCTACTGTTTATGGCGGCGGCGGCTCGGGTGTCGTCCATTCCAAGACCAATATCAGCATCTTTGACGGCATCAAGGCCAGCGACGCCCTGACACTCTACGACGAGAGCGGCTCTCCCTTCCGTGGCTGTGAGGCCCACGACGTGAACGATCCCTCCAAGGACGTAGAGGTGACGGACTCTTACGCCGAGCGGTGCGCGGAGGAAGCGGACACGGCGGTGATCGTCCTGTCCCGCCAGGCCATCGAGGGCGTGGACAGCAGTAACCGCCTCGGTGACTTCCGCTTGAATCAGACCGAGCGGGACATGATCGACCGTGTCAGCAAGGCCTTCCACGCCGCGGGCAAGAAGGTTACTGTCCTCATCAATACGGGCAATCCCATTGAAACCGCCTCCTGGCGGGACAGCGTGGATGCCATCCTGTACATCGGCTACCCCGGTGAGCAGGCGGGGCACGCCGTGGCCAATGTGCTGGCGGGCAAGACCAACCCTGCGGGCAAGCTCACCGCTACGTGGCCTATGACCTTTGAGTCCACCCCCGCCTACGATTATTTCCCCGGCGGTCTCCATGACGTGACCTACTACGAGGATATCTACGTGGGCTACCGCTACTACGAGACCTTCGGGGTGGACGTGGCCTTCCCCTTCGGCTTTGGCCTGTCCTACACGTCCTTTACCTACTCCACCCCCGTCTTCACCCAAAAGAAAAACGGGAACATCTCGGTCTCGGTGACCGTTACCAACACCGGCTCAACGTCCGGCCGTGAGATCGTGCAGGGCTATATCTCCAAGCCCGAGACCACGCTGGAGCAAGCCAAGCTGGAGCTTTGCGGCTTTGCCAAGACGGGACTTCTGGCTCCCGGAGAGTCCGAAACCGTCAAGATCACGGTTACCGAGGACGCGCTGAAGTCCTACGACGAGGGAGACAGCGCATGGATCCTTGACAGCGGAGCGTATACCGTCTCTATCGGGGCTTCGGTGAAGGATATAAAGTTCACCGACACCTTCACCGTCACCGAAAAGCAGGTGATCCTTGACGTGGAAAACCAATGCGTTCCCGAGGTGACCTTCGACTACATCTCCAAGAAGACCTACACCGTCCCGGTACCCGAGACCCGCAAGAATCTGGCTGAGGGGGCAAGCGTCAACGCCTCCAAGGGCGACGGCCGTCTCGTCAATGATGGCGACACCTGTTCTCTCTGGAATCCCGGTGAGAACGGCGCGACCATCACCCTGGATCTGGGCAAAAAGACCGCCATTGGAGAAATGACCCTAAGCTGGTACGCCATCCATACGGTGTACATGATCCAGCTCTCGGATAACGGCGCGACCTTCACCGATTACCGATGCTACGCCGACGAAGGAAGCGGCTACAGCGTCATCAATCTCCACGGAGCCGAGGCGCGGTATATCCGTGTCAAGATCATCCGCGCCGACAACCAAGGCATCTACGAGTGGCGGGTCTTTGAGGCAACCGAAGCGGACAGGAACAGCTCCGATCCCTTTGCGGGTGAGAATCTCGCCTTCCGCAAGCCCACCCAAGCCATCAATGTCGAGGGCGGCAATGCCCCCGCTTACGCGGTAGACGGCAACTACGATACCCGTTGGTCCTCCCAGCAGAGCGGCGATGCCACCCTGACGGTGGATCTGAAGTCGGTACACACCGTCAAGGCCATTGAGTTGGTGCTGGAGTCCGCGTGGGTGCCCTACCGCATCGAGTATTCCCCGGACGGAGAGACCTACCATACCCTGTACGAAGGGAAAAAGGACGAGCTGATGGTCATACTCACCGACCTGAATATCGAAGCCCGCTATCTCCGCGCCAAGCGAGACGGGGAGAACTGGTTCAGCATCTACGAATTCAAGATCTTTGGATAGGAGGTTATCCATGAAGCCCTATAACAAATTGTTCATCATTCTTCTGACTCTCTTAGCTGTGACCCTGATCCTTTCCGCCTGCCGCGGGGATGATCCCACGACCGAGACCGAGGCTCCCACCGTGACGGATACGCCCACGGAGCAGCCCACCGAAGCCCCCACCGAGGTCGAGACTCCCGAGCCCGAGACCTACTACTTCGTAGACAACGTCGCCCCCGAGACCGAGTCCCAGGCTCCCGAGACCAAGCCCGATGAGCATTACGAGTATACCCAGGACTTCTCCGAGCCCATCAGCGCAAATGATCCGGACTGGACGATCAACGAGATGGCCGATACCTCCAAGGGATACCTGACCGCCACGGGCAGTCAGCATCCCTACGTGGCGATCAAGCACAAGGCCAAGGCCGACGTGGTCACGGTCACAGTGGATCTGAAAGCCAACCGCCCCGGGGCGATCCCCAACGACTCGGGCTATATCGCCCTCCGCCTTCCCAAGTATGACGATCAGTTTGCCGCCGTGGGACAGAACGGTATCTGGCTGACCTTCCAAGGCAGCAGAGTCGGTATCATCAACGGCTGGCCGAATATTACCCTCTTCGAGAGCGGCTTTGACTTCACCAAGACCCGCACCGTCACCGTAGAGGATAACCAAACGGATAATATCATTTCGGTCTACGTGGATGAGGGTGGTGACAAGACCCTCGTGTTCCGCGTAGTCATCACCGACAGCAAGAACGTGACCGTCAGCGACAAAAACGGTGCGGAGCAGATCAACGCCAAGTTCGGCTACGATATCCCCGAGAACGGTTACGTGGCGGTGTGGGCACATCAGGACAACGGAGAGGTGACCTTCGACAATCTCAAGGTCAGCTGGACGGTGCCCGGAAATCCCACGACCACTGTGAAAAACAGCTACAAGCAAGATTTCAACACCTCCATTGCGGGGGATAAGAACTGGAGCCACAACGGCACCGCGGTATTCGAGGACGGCATGGTGGTAGGCACTACCGAGCATTGCTATTTGGATATGACCCGGCGGGTACGGGGTGAGAAGGTCTATATCGAGCTGGATCTGCTGGCTGACCGCAAGGGCACCGTGGACAACGTGGCCTCCTACGTGGGTCTGCGTGTGACCCAGCGGGATCAGTTCCGCGCCACGGGTCCCGACGGCATCTGGCTGGCCTTCCACGATAACCGTATCGGTCTCATCACGGGCTGGCCGGCCACCAAGATGTACACCTCCGATATCTCCTTCGCGAATATGCGACACATCCTCATTGAGGACGATACCGTCAACAACGAGATATCGGTCTACCTCAAGGAGGATGGCAGCAAGCAGCTCATCTGCCGCTTCGTCATCCAGAACGAGCACGACGTGACCGTCTTTGACGGAAACGGTAAGTCCAAGATCACCCACACGTTGGGTCACGATCTTGGCAGAGACGGCTTTGTCTGCTTCTGGGC
>JAZRIF010000161.1:0-9904 GCA_045645165.1 Eubacteriales bacterium | reverse complement strand
CGTGGTCAGGTTCTGGCTAAGCCCGGTTCCGTTAACCCCCACACCAACTTCAAGGGCAACGTTTACGTTCTGTCCGAGAAGGAAGGTGGCCGTCAGAAGCCCTTCTTCGCTGGCTACCGTCCTCAGTTCTACTTCAGAACTACTGACGTTACCGGTGTTATCGAGCTGCCCGAGGGCGTCGAGATGTGCCGCCCTGGCGACAACGTCCAGATGACCGTCGAGCTGATCAGCCCCATCGCTTGCGAGCAGGGTCTGCGCTTCGCTATCCGTGAGGGTGGCCGTACCGTCGGTTCCGGCGTGGTTTCCGAGATCATCAAGTAATTTGATTCTTCTCTGAATCGTTTAGAGACGTAAGTCTCTATGGATACCCCCGCGCCACGGCGCGGGGGTATTGTTTATGCAAACTACTTTGTCATTTTTATATCATATTCTATCTTTGGGGATTGGTGAAATTCCATACCGGTGGTGATAGCCCACGAGCTCCCGCAGGGGAGCAGAGCAGGTTGGATTCCTGCGCCGACGGCCGAACTCAGCAAAGCTGGGTTCATAAAGCTTTCTTCGCGCGCTGCGCTCCGCAAGCTTTCGCCGCGCTGCTTTGCAGACAAGAGGAAACTTTCGCGTATATCTTGCGTATGCGCGCTACAGTCCGGATGAAAAAAGATACATCCCCCTACGAAAGGGGAACATACTATGTCAAGATCTAAGCAAGGGCAGACGATTTCTGCCACCCAGCGACTGACCTTGTCGGCTGTTTTTGCCGCCCTGGCCGTTGCCGCTATATTTGTATTCCGCTTCAACGTCAGTTTCCTGACCTTCGACCTGAAGGATACCATCATTACCTTGTCAGGTCTGATTTTGGGCCCTATTACGGCCTTCACCGTCTCTCTCCTGGTCGCCTCCCTGGAATTCATTACCATCGGTGACACGGGCTGGTACGGTTTCCTGATGAATTTTGCATCCTCCGCCACATTCTCCGTGGTGTGCGCGGTGGTGTACCGATACAAGAAAACACTGTTGGGCGCCGCCATCGCCCTGATATCCGCCGTGATCGCCCTCGTGGCCGTCATGCTGACCCTGAATCTGGTGATCACCCCCCTGTACCAAGGCGTCTCTCGCTCGGTGATCGCCGAGATGATCCCCACCCTGTTTCTTCCCTTCAACGCCGTCAAGGGCGTCGTCAATGCCTCCTTGGTGCTGATCCTGTATAAACCCGTCCACCAAGCCCTGCTGGCAGCTAAGATCGTCCCCTCGTCCTTCGTGATCGAGTCCAAAAATGCTCCCGATCCCGCTGAAAAGAAAAAGCGGATCTGGCGTAGCGTGGGTGTCACGGCCTGCGGTCTGCTCCTGCTGACCGTTGTTCTGATTCTGTTCGTGACGCTTCTCCACGGCGGGTTCTCCTGGTTGCCCAAATTCACCTGGTTTGAGAACTTCAAGGGGCTCTTTGGAGATCCCTCCTGAGCCTAACTATATTTCCGAGGTTGTTTTTTCATGAAAGAAGCCATAGCCAATTTCTTTTTGGAGATCGTGGGTGAGGAGCTGTGCGTCCTGTTCTGCTCCATGCTTCCCATCATCGAGCTCCGCGGAGCCATTCCCATGGGCGCTGCCTTTGGTCTACCCTGGTGGCAGACCTATCTCATCGCCGTCGTGGGTAATATGCTCCCCGTGCCCATTATCCTCCTGTTCGTCAAGTCGGTTCTGAACTGGATGGTGGGCTGTAAAGTCAAATTCTTCAATAAGATTGCCAACAAAATGTTTGAAAAAGCCGAAAAGAACCGCGAAAAAATCGAAAAGTACGCCTTTTGGGGGCTTACTCTGTTCGTGGCCATCCCCCTGCCCGCTACGGGGGCCTGGACGGGAACCCTTGTCGCCGCTCTGTTCGATATGAAATTCTGGAAATCCATTCTGTCGGCTCTCTTGGGTGTCATGATTGCAGGCGTGGTCATGACCCTGATCTCCTACGGCGCAGCTGCAGCCTTTGGCGCGATCTTTTGAGTGGAGGCAATGGGCCCCGCTCTTTGTGAGAACCCCTATAAAATTTAGATATAAAGAGGTTTATTATGAAAGACAACAAACGCATCCTTTCCTTGATGCTGGCGGTGCTCATGCTGATCAGCGTGCTGTTGGTTGCGGTTTCCTGTGGCGAGACTGCCGAGAATCCCGATGATTCGAAAGATAACGACGGATCTGCTGCCGGCACCGTAGCTGAGACCGAGACCGACTCTCCCTATGCTCAGCTGGAGAAAGAAAAGTTCAACCGTGATTTCACCATTCTTCTTCGGGATGACTGTATCGAGGATTTCGTCGTATCCGAGATGACGGGTGATCTGTTGGCGGACTCCATTTACGAGCGGAATACCGTGGTTTCCGAGGACTATGGCGTAGATTTTATTTTCCACTATCAGGGCTACGGCTACACCAATGTCAATGAGGCCCTCAAGCAGCAGGTCAACGGCGGCTTGGATGACTACGATGTTTTCATCGGTCATAAGTCCTCCTATACCAACCTGGCCATGAACAACTATCTGCAGGATCTGAATAAGATTGTTTCCATGGATCTCTCGGGTGCATGGTGGGATCAGGCCTGCTACAACAACCTGACCGTGGCGGGGAAAACCTACGTCATGACGGGTGACATCAATCCCTCTTCCTCCATGCGTATCACCTCCTGCATGGTGGTCAATAAGGATATGGTGAAAGAACTCAATAAGAATATGGATGACCTCAACGAATTGGCCGAGAACGGTGACTGGACTCTGGATGCCCTGCATCAGTACAGCAAAGACGTCACCTTCGACCTCAACGGTGATAGCAAGATCAATTATCAGGACGACCGCTACTGCCTGACCGGTTGGATGATGGCCGCCCCCTACGCCCTCTACTACGGCTGTAATGGCAACTTTGTCAAAACCGTGGACGGTACCCCCGTGCTGGACTACGACGATGAGATGGTGACCGACATTTATGCCAAGATCTACAGCATCATGATCGAGCAGAACGCCTACTACGTTACCCAGGAGCCTCAGTACGCCACCATGTTCGAGGTGTTCAGCGAAGGTCGCGCCCTTTTCTCGGTGCTGACCCTCAAGCTCATCTCCCAGTACCTCTCGGAGATGGAGGACGGCTACGGTATTCTTCCTGTGCCTAAGTTTGACACGAACCAGAAGGAGTACACCTCCTTTGTCAACGGCTCTACAGGCCTTGTCATGCTGGCCAAGACCGAGTCGGATCCCGAATTCGTGGGCACGATTATGGAAGCTATGGCTACCTACAACTACGAGCACGTTACCCCCAATATGTTCCAGGTTATCACCAAGCTGCAGGTTGCTCAGGATCCCGCATCTGCCCGTATGGTGGATCTCATCATCCGTAACCGCGTCTTTGATCTGGGTTACTTTGCCGATCTGAGCGTGACCAACCTGGTCAAGGATAGCCTGAATTCCAAGCGCCCCGAGATCTCCTCCAGCCTCCGCTCCGGCCGTAAAATGGCTGAAAACGCACTGGAGAAGCTGCTGGTAAATATGGATAAGTTCGACTAAACCTGCTCCAAGCGTGAGAAATTACGGAAAATCTCTTGACAATCACTTGCGTATCCTGTATAATGAGTATGTTTCATTTTATATCATTTTGCGGAGGTTTATTTCCCATGAAATCAACTACCCTTAAGCGGAACCTTGCTCTCATTCTGGCACTGCTTATGACGCTGAGTGTTCTCTTCACCGCCGTCTCCTGTGGCCAGACCACTGAGGAGGATCCTAAGCAGACCCAGAGTTCCAACGGAACCGGCACTACCGAGGTGGAAACCGAGGAAAGACACGCCTACGATACCGTTGAAAAAGAAAACTTCGACCGCGAATTCACGTTCCTGACCCGTGGCGATACCCTGGAGCAGTTCTTCATCGAAGAATACACCGGTGATCTGCTGGACGACTTGATCTATGAGCGGAATACCGTGGTCTCCACCGACTTTGGCGTGGATTTTGTATACTTCGATCAGGAGTACAATCAGGTCAACGATACCATGCGCCTGCAGGTGACCAGCGGCCTGGATGATTACGATGTCTTCACCGGCCATAAGTCCTCCTTCGCGTCTTGCGCTCAAAACAATTACTGCTTCAATCTGCAGGATATTTCGGCTATGGATCTGACCGGCGAATGGTGGGATCAGGCATGCCTGGCGAATCTGACCATCGACGATAAGACCTACGTTCTCACCGGTGATATCGATCCCGGCTCCATGCTGATGTCTGCCTGTCTCGTGTTCAACAAGAAGATGATGACTGAGCTGGGTAAGAGCGTGGACGAGCTCAACGAGCTGACCGATAACGGCGGCTGGACTCTGGACGTTATGTATGAGTACGGCAAGGACGTCACCTTTGACCTCAATGGCGACGGTAAGCTGGACTACCAGAGCGACCGCTTCAACCTGTCCTCCTGGATGATGGACGTACCCTTCAGCTTGTACTACGGTGCGAACGGTAACTTCGTCACCATCGTGGACGGCACCCCCGAGCTGACCTACACCGCTGAGCAGGTAACCAATATCTACGATAAGATCTATAAGGTTATCATTGAACAGCAGGCATACTTCGTGACGGATATCAATATGTACGCTACCACGTACGACGTGTTTACCGCAGGTCGCGCCATGTTCGTGGATATGTGCCTGTCCAAGATCACGACCTTCCTCAGCGAGATGGACGATCCCTACGGCATTCTGCCCATTCCGAAGTATGACGCTAACCAGAAGGAGTACCTGTCCTTCGTAAACGGTGCGACTCCCTTTGCCATGATCGGTAAGACCGAGTCTGATCCCGAGTTTGTCGGCACCATTCTGGAGGCTATGGCTACCTATAACTACGATAAGGTGACTCCTCAGCTCTTCGAGGTCGCTACCAAGCTTCAGGCCGCACAGGATCCCGCCTCTGCTGCTATGGTGGACTACATCGTCCGTAACCGTATCTGGGATCTTGGCTACTATTGCGACTGGGCCATCACCAACGTAGTTCTTGAGAACCTGAAGACCGGCAACGTGTCCATTGCCAGCGCCCTGGATTCTCAGGGTAAGGCTGCTAAGCGCGGTTTGACTCTGCTCCTGAAGAATTACGAGAAGCATAAGTAATCTCGATTTTCGAAAAATCCAATACTTATCCAGAGTGACGGAGGGACAGGCCCTGCGAAGTCACGACAACCTGCCGCATACCGGTAAGGTGCCAATACCTGTTTGATGAGAGATATGACAAAGAAAAGCCCTCTGTCCTGTCTCGGACGGAGGGCTTTATACATGATACAAAACGAAAGGATAACCAATATGATTAACGACAACCGTTCCGTGCTGTTTACCAGCGAATCCGTGACCGAAGGTCACCCCGACAAAATTTCCGATAAGATTTCCGACGCCATTCTGGATGAGCTGCTCCGCCAGGATCCCATGTCCCGCGTAGCCTGCGAGACCTTCTGCACCACCGGCCTCGTAGCCATCATGGGTGAGATCACCACCAACGCCTACGTCGACTTCCAGAAGATCGTCCGCGACACCGTCCGCGAGATCGGCTATACCCGTGCCAAGTTCGGCTTTGACTGCGATTCCTGTGCCGTCATTTCCTCCATCCACGAGCAGTCCCCCGACATCGCCATGGGCGTGGATAAGTCTCTGGAGGCCAAGGAGGGCCGCGCTGAAAGCGCCGATGGCCTGGACATCGGCGCCGGTGACCAGGGTCTGATGTTCGGCTACGCCTGCAACGAGACCCCCGAGCTCATGCCCCTGCCCATCTCCCTGTCTCATGCTTTGGCTAAGAAGCTGACCGCCATCCGCAAGAGCGGCGAGCTGGACTACCTCCGTCCCGACGGTAAGACCCAGGTCACCGTAGAGTACGTGAACGGCAAGCCCGTCCGCGTGGATACCGTGGTGATTTCTACCCAGCACTCTGCCGAGGTCTCTCTGGAGACCATCCGTGAGGACATGATCGAAAAGGTCATCCGTCCCATCGTCCCCGCCAACCTGCTGGATGAGAACACCAAGTTCTTCGTCAACCCCACGGGTCGTTTCGTTATCGGCGGCCCCGCAGGCGATACCGGTCTGACCGGCCGTAAGATCATCGTGGACACCTACGGCGGCTATGCCCGCCACGGCGGCGGCGCCTTCTCGGGTAAGGATCCCACCAAGGTAGACCGCTCCGCCTCCTACGCCGCCCGCTACATCGCCAAGAACGTGGTAGCCGCAGGTCTGGCCGACCACTGCGAGGTGCAGGTTGCCTACGCCATCGGCGTGGCCAAGCCCGTCTCCGTCCTTGTGGATACCTTCGGCACCGCCAAGGTCTCCGAGGCCGCCATTCAGGAGGCCGTTCTGAAGCACGTTGACCTCCGTCCCGCCGCCATCATCCAGAAGTTTGACCTCCGCCGTCCCATCTACTGTGATCTGGCTGCTTATGGCCACATGGGTCGCGAGGATCTGAACGCTCCTTGGGAGAAGACCGACCTGGCCGAGGTTCTGAAGGCTGAACTTTTCTAATCTACGCTCATAAGGGACGGTGCACGGTCGCCGTCCCTTGCGCGACCTTCACCCCACGCCGCTTTTTCCCATATACTGATTACCGAATACGTATCGGAGGTCAGTTATGGACGTCAAGCAAACCATCATTCAGGTGATCATTGCCGCTCTGTCGGTAATCGGATTTTACGGAATTCTGCACGGAGTATTCGAAACGGCGCTTCGCCCCAAGCAGATCACCGCGGCGGTGGTTCTGCGGAACATGAAGGACGCGGAAGACTTGGATATCCTGCTGTGCGAAGCTCGCCGCGCCCCCTGCAGAGGCGGAAAACGCCGCCTTTTCCTGGTCGTATCCGCCGACCTAATGGACGGCCGCGTGGGTGAAGCAGGGAAGCTCAAGGACGAATACGCCGCCTTAGCCGAACGCTATGGCGCCGAGGTGGCGGTATGGCTACCGATGGAAATGGAATAAAACATTGCAAATTGCAGTGTGTATGCCAGGGGCTTTGCCCCTGGATCTCGCTGCGGCTCGGTCACGCCGCGGCTCTGACACCACACTGTGGTGTCATTCACTACCGTGTCGCCGCTTCGCTACCCTTCAAGAACTTTCAAAAAAGATATTGATAAATAACCCTTTTTGAAAGTTTTTGGAGTTCCAAGAACCTTTTTTCAAAAAGGTTCTTGGTGGGGTGCAGGGGCAAAGCCCCTGTAAACTCAAATTTATAATCGATTGAAAATGAAAGGAGGACAGACACATGTACGACACCCCGTGGTTCCCGCCTATGGAACCCCCGGAACAGGAAGCGAGCCGCCCCAAAGACGGCCTGACCCAGCTCAAGGGCACCGTGGAGCACATCATATACAGCAACGAGGACAACGGCTACACCGTCATGGACGTGGGGCTGGAGGACGACGTTATCACCGCCTGTGGTGTCATGCCCTACGTCAGCGACGGGGATTCCCTCATCCTGTGGGGCAACTGGGTGCATAACCCCAAGTACGGCCGCCAGTTCAAGGTGGAGCAGTACGAGCGGGATATGCCCGCCGACTCTGCCGCCATCCTGCGCTACCTGTCCTCCCGTACCATTAAGGGCATCGGCCCCCGCTTGGCCGAGCGCATCGTCTCCACCTTTGGCGACGAGACTCTGGACATCATGGAGAATCACCCCGAGTGGCTTGCCGACGTGCCGGGCATCTCCCGCCGCAAGGCCGAGGAGATCGCTGAGGATTTCAAGGCCAAGGCAGGCATCCGTTCGGCCATGATGTTCTTCCGCGACTACTTTGGCGCGGCCATGACTGTTCGTATTTACAAGCAATGGGGCTCGGGCGCCGTGGATATGGCCAAGAAGAACCCCTACCGCCTCTGCGACGAGGTGGAGGGCATCGGCTTCGAGCGCGCCGACCAGATGGCCATGTCTCTGGGACTGGATCCCCAAGGAGAAGACCGCATCATGAGCGGCGTCAAGTACCTCCTCACCACCAACGCCGCCCAAAACGGCCACCTCTGCCTCCCCCGCGAGAAACTCACCGAGGCCGCCGTGCGGTTGTTGAATACCCAAGCCGACCGCGTCACGGCCGCTATCGAGGCTCAGCTGGACAGCAAACGCCTCGTTGCCCACCGCTATGGCGGTCAGGAGTTCGTGTACGACTATTTCACGGATCAGCAGGAGAAATACATAGCCGATAAGCTCGTCCTGCTGGACAAGCTCTGCCCCGCCGTAGACGCGGGAGACGTGAACCGCTTCATCCAGCGGGAGGAGCGGGAGCAAGGAATGACCTACGCCACCGAGCAGAAGCGCGCCATCTGCGACGCTCTGGCTCACGGCGTCATGGTGCTGACGGGCGGCCCCGGTACGGGTAAGACCACCGTCGTCCACGCCCTGCTCCACATCTTCCGTTCCATGGATATGTCGGTGGCCCTCTGCGCCCCCACGGGACGGGCGGCCAAACGCCTGTCGGAATCCACCGCCACCGAAGCCAAGACCATCCACCGCCTCCTGGAGATGGAATTCGAGGAGGGAACGAACCATGGCCGCTTCCGCCGCAACGAGCAGGATCTCCTGGAGGAATCCGTCATCATTGTGGACGAGGCCTCCATGGTGGATAACAGCCTCCTCTGCTCCCTCTGTAAGGCCATCAAGCCCGGTGCGCGGCTCATCCTCATCGGTGACGCCGACCAGCTCCCCAGCGTGGGCGCAGGACGGGTGCTCAACGACATCATCGACAGCCGACGCTTCGCCACGGTGCGCCTCACCGAGATCTTCCGCCAGGCGCAGGAGTCCCTGATCGTTACCAACGCCCACGCCATCAACGAGGGCACCTACCCAAATCTTGGCGTCAAGAATAACGACTTCTTCTACCTCTACCGCCGCACCGACCGCGAGATTGCCGACACCGTGGTGGAGCTTTGCAAGACCCGCCTGCCCCGCACCTACGGCAAGGCCACCGAAGGCGGTATCCAGATCATCACCCCCTCCCGCAAGGGAGAAGCGGGCACCGAAAACCTCAACCGCCTGCTCCAATCCTCCCTCAATCCCCCCGAAAAGGGCAAACGAGAGCTGAAATTCCGTGAGACCACCTTCCGCGTGGGAGATCGGGTCATGCAGACCAAGAACAACTACGACATCGAATGGGAAAGCGGCGACGGCATCGACCAAACCGCCGGTAGCGGCGTGTTCAACGGCGACATCGGCACCGTCGTGTTCATCGACACCGCCGAGCGGGAGATGGTGGTTCGCTTCGACGACAAGGAGGCCACCTACAACGGAGAAATGCTGGACGAGCTGGAGCACGCCTGGGCGGTTACCGTCCATAAGAGCCAGGGCTCGGAATACCCCTTCGTCATCGTGCCCATGTACGCCGCCCCGCCCCTGCTCCTCACCCGCAACCTCCTCTATACCGCCGTCACCCGCGCCCGCCGTATGGTGATCCTCGTGGGACGGGAGGACATCGTGCATACCATGGTGGATAACAACCGCCAGTCCATGCGCTACACAGGCCTCGTCTACCGGCTGTCAAATGCGTAAGTGATAATTCTATCCCTTAAATTGGGGTTTGCCGGGGAGTTGCTTATGTACTTTTCTCTCCTCGTCGAGATGAAAAGAGAAGTGCTTCGCACTTCACAAAAGAGCGCCGCTTAAGGAAAGTACCCACGGTACTTTCCTTAAGAATCCTATCCCCTTATCCGCGCGACTCTTTCGGCCACGGAGTGGCGAAAGAGTCTGATGCGCAATCAAGTCGCAGTTTGCCATGAAGCCGCACGGTCGTCAGAGTGACGACCGCGCGGTTGGTCGCCTGTTTGGCGGCAACCCGAAGTTTCTTTTGTCCTCAAAGAGAAACAGCAACTTTGGGCAAAGGGAAAGCGGCGAGTTCCGCGCGGACGGCGCTCCGCCGCCCGTGCGGGTTATCGGGTCTTGG
>JAZRIF010000160.1:0-5684 GCA_045645165.1 Eubacteriales bacterium | reverse complement strand
AATTACTAAGTTGTCTTCCTAAGACCGCTTGGCCTCCGACTTCAAAGGCCAGCATGGCGTACTCTCTTGCCTCAGCGGAGTCCGAAGGCTCCAGCATGGGAACCTTGGCGGCAATGGCGTGATGGCGGGAGTCCTGCTCGTTCTGGGAGGAGTGCATGCCGGGGTCGTCGGCTACGCAGAGCACCAGACCGCCGTTGACACCGGTGTAGGACATGGTGTAGAGGGGGTCGGCGGCCACGTTGAGACCCACGTGCTTCATAGCGCAGGCGGATCGAGCACCTGCCAGGGAAGCGCCGAAGGCCACCTCCAGGGCAACCTTTTCGTTGGGGGCCCACTCGCAGTACATATCGGGGCATTCGTCGCGGTATTCGGCGGCGTATTCGGTGATCTCGGTGGAGGGGGTGCCGGGGTAGCTGGACACCAGACGGCATCCCGCCTCGTAGAGTCCTCTGGCCACGGCCTCGTTGCCGAGCATGAGTGTTTTTTTCATGATTTCGGTTCCTTTCGTATATATGAATCGTATTTTAACCTATAAAACAGAAAATCCCTTTGTCAGATACAACATCTGCAAAGGGCGAAAATCATTTCGCGGTACCACCTTTTTTCACTTCTTCCCCTATGGGGAGAAGCCTTATGGGACACAGTCATGTCCCCTCCGCTGTAACGGGCGGGCCCGTCGCCCCTACCCGGCGCCGTCAGGCGCGTGTGTTCAAGGCGCGGCTCTCGGAAGGAATTCACTCGGGGTTCGTGGCTGTCATCCCACCGCCGACAGCTCTCTTGACACGAAGGATCCGACCTACTGGTTTCCGGTCATCGTCGATTTCCTCTTATTATAATGGATTCGGCCGTGTTTGTCAAGGGGTTTTTGTGAATTTTTTGGCGAATTTCAAGAAAAAGATCATGGAGGTACAGGAAAAACACGGGATTCATACCGATTTTTCGTTTTCGGATTGCCAAGGGGAGGAGTTCTTTGTCGAACTGCCCAAAAAAATATCATCAAAACAAGAAAAATTCCCCAAAATATTGTGAAAAAACGCTTGCATTTCAAGGAAAAGTGTGTTATACTATTATTGTACAATAGTAGAGTTAGATGAGAGTGGGTTCCAACGGAAAGCCACTCTTAAATTTTGCTTGGGGACTTTTCAAAAAGCCCCTTGCCGCAGAAGGGAGATACCATGTCGGAAGAGAACAAGACCCCCGCCGAAAAGAAACCCTACCGTGCCGTTCGTACCCGTACCGCGGGCAGAGGCATCGCCGACCGCGTGAGGGAGATCATCACCCCCACCGCCGATGAGCTGGGCTACTACCTCTGGGACGTGGAGTACGTCAAGGAGGGAGCCGATTTCATCCTCCGTGTCACCATTGATCAAGATGAGGGCATTACCATTGACGACTGCGAGGCCATGAGCCGCGCCATCGACCCTGTGTTGGATCAGCATGATCCCATTCCCGACCAGTACCTTCTGGAGGTCTCCTCCCCCGGCATCGAGCGGGAGCTGACCCGTGACGACCACTTCGATCTCTGCGTAGGAGAAAAGGTGGAGGTTCGCCTCTTCGCCCCCGTGGACGGAAGCCGCGTCTGGGTGGGCATCCTCGGTGAGCGTGACGCCGAAGGAGGTATTCCCGTGGAAACCGCCGGTGTGACCCGCGTCTTCGCGCGGAGCGCCGTTTCCAAGATCCGCACCGTATTTGATTTCTGATAAAAAATCCCGAAAGGAATAAACGAAATGAACGCCGATATCTTTAACGCTCTGGAGCTGCTGGAAAAAGAGGGTATTCCCCAGTCCTACATGATCGAGAAGATCGAGCAGGCTCTCACCTCCGCTTTCAAGAAGGAGTTCGGTTCCACTGCCCTTATGCGTGTGGACATGGATACCGAAAAGAAGAAGGTCAAGGCTTACCTGCAGAAGGAAGTCGTGGAAGTGGTGGAGGATCCCATCTGCCAGATCTCCCTGGAAGAAGCAAAGACCATCAGCAAGAAGTATAAGCTGGGCATGATGGTGGAGAAGGAAGTCAAGACCGACGCCTTCCGCCGCACCTCTGCCGCCGCCGCTAAGTCGGTTATCATTCAGGGTATCCGCGAGGGTAAGCGTCAGGCTATGCAGGAGGCTTACGAGAACAAGAAGGAAGAGCTCATCACCGTGACCGTCAGCAAGATCGACCGTGAGAACGGCGACGCTCTGCTGGAGCTGGATCAGGGTACCAACTGGCTCACCAAGTCCGAGCAGATCCCCGGCGAATATCTCCAGGTCGGCCAGAAGCTCAAGGTCTATCTCACCGAGGTCAACCACGAGGCCAAGGGTCCCGTGATCTCCCTCTCCCGTATCCACCCCAAGCTGGTGTGGCGTCTCTTTGAGCTGGAGGTTCCCGAGATCCAGGACGGTATCGTCATCATCCGCGGTGTGTCCCGCGAGGCCGGCTCCCGTTCCAAGATCGCCGTCTACTCCCGTGATGCCGACGTGGATGCCGTGGGCGCTTGTATCGGTACCCGCAATATGCGTATCGACAACATCGTCTCCGAGCTGAACGGTGAGAAGATCGACATCGTCAACTACAGCGATATTCCCGAAGAGTACATCGCCGCCGCCCTGGCTCCTGCTACCGTCAACTCGGTGGTCATGACCGGCGAGCGCGCCTGCCGCGTCACCGTGGATCCCGATCAGCTCTCTCTGGCCATCGGCCGCGAGGGTCAGAACGTCCGCCTGGCCGCCAGACTGACCGGCTATAAGATCGACATTAAGGCCGAATAATTAAAAAAACAACCATCCGACATTCCAAAACCCTTTTTAAAGTTTTTGGAAGTCTTGAAACCTTTTTTCAAAAAGGTTTCAAGCGGGTCCAGGGCAGCGCCCTGGCAGGGTATGGGGCAGCGCCCCATAATATTTTAAGGAGGTAACTGCCATGGGAGCAGAGAATAAGGGCATGAAGCCGCGCAAGATCCCCATGCGGCAGTGCCTGGGATGTAACGAGCATAAACCTAAGATGGAGCTCATCCGCATCGTCCGCAGTCCCGAGGGTGAGGTCAGTTTGGATCTCGCGGGTAAGAAGTCGGGGCGCGGTGCGTACATCTGCCGCGATCTCAAGTGCCTCAAGAAGGTGCGTAAGAGCGGACGGGTGGCCCATAACCTGGCGTGTGAGATCAGCCCCGAGGTCTACGACCGCATGGAGGCCGAGCTTACCGCAAGTGAGGAATAAGCGCGATGGCAAGTCTTACTGCAGAGGATAAGCTCCTGTCTACCCTGGGGCTTTGCGCCAGAGCCAGAAAGCTGGTGACGGGCACGCCCATGGTCTGCGAGGCCATGCGAAGCCGCAAGCCTGCCGTCTTGGCGGTGCTGGAGGCAGCCGACACATCCGATAATACCCACAATAAACTGGTATCCAAGTGTACCTACTACCAAGTTCCCCTCTACCGTCTCACCGCCGATACGGCACGCCTAGCGCACGCCGTCGGGAAGACGGGGTCGGTTGCCGCTGTTGGCGTGACCGACGAGAACTTTTATAAGGCCTTAGCCGCACACCTTCCCCCGCGGGAGGTTGCCGACGATCGGGCCGCCCCCCATCTCAACGAGTGATCCCATTCTCATAGCCCCGACGGGGCAGAACGCCTGACCGCTTTGATAGCGGCAGGGAAGAGTTTTAGGAGGAAATATGGCATTCAATCCGCAATTCAAAATTAACCAGATGGCAAAGGATATGGGTCTGAAGAGCAAGGAGCTGACTGACCTGCTGGCAGACAAGGGCGTTGGCGAAGTGAAGAGCCAGAAGACCCTGACTGAGCAGGAATTCAACGTGCTGTTCCAGGCGCTGACCGAGGCGAATCAGGTTGAAAACATTTATGATTACATGGATGGAAAAACCTGTATTCCCTCCAAGATTGCCGCTGATAAGGCCGCTGTTAAGGCTGCCAAGGAGGCTGAGGAGCGTGCCGCCCGTGAAGCCGTCGAAAAGGAGGCTGCCCGCGTAGCCGCCGAGAAGGCTGCCGCAGAGAAGGCCGCCCGCGAGGCTGCCGAGAAGGCCGCAAAGGAAGCCGCCGCCAAGGCCGCTGCCGAGAAGGCTGCCCGTGAGGCCGCTGAGGCAAAGGCCGCCGCCGAGCGCGCCGCCGCCGAGGCTGAAAAGGCTGCCGCTGAAGCCGCCGCCCGCAAGGAGCTCGACCGCAAGGCCTTTGAACGCGCCGCCTTGGAAAAGGCCGCCGCTGAGGCTCGCGAGAAGGCGCTGGCTAAGAAGGCAAGAGAAGCCGAGCGTGCCGCCCGTGAGGCAGAGCGCGCCAATGCGCCCAAGGAAGCACCTGTCAAGGAACCCGTCAAGGAGTTCGCTAAAGATAATCAGACCAAGCCCGCCGCAGGTAAGCCCGCTCAGCCCGAGCGCCGCCCCGAAGGCCGCCCTGAAGGTCGTCCCGAGGGTCGCCAGGAGAGCCGTCCTGCCCAGAATGGCCAGCGTCCTGCGCCCGCACAGGGTCAGCGCCCCGCTCCCGCAGGAGATCGCGCTCCCCAGTAGGGTCAGAGAGGCGACCGTCCCGCTGTAGGCGGCTTCGGTCAGCAGAAGCCCGACAACCGCTTTGACCGCAATGACCGCGGAGACCGCAACAATGACCGCAACAACGATCGCAATGATCGCGGCAACCGTCCTCAGGGCGGCCGTAATGACCGCGGAGACCGCGGCATGGGCGGTATGGATCGGGATAAGGGCGATTTCGTCCAGTCCGCACCCAAGGAGCATTTCCAGGTGCAGGCTATCGTCCGCGGCCAGACCCCCAAGGGCGGCGTGGAGCAGTCCAAGCCCCGCGGTGCAACCCGCGTGGTAGATACCCGTGTGACCGATTCCGTGGATCTGTCCAAGTACGATGAGAAGCTGGATACCTTCGTGTCCGAGCGTGTACAGGAATCCCACGGCAACCAGAAGCTCACCAAGAAGAATACCCAGCAGCAGGGAACCAAGCCCGGCCAGAAGCCCATGATGAAGGGCGGTAAGCCCGCCCCCGGCAAGAAGCAGGCACCCGTGAAGAAGCAGCGCCTGAAGGTGGAGATCCCCGACGAGATCGTGGTCAGTGATCTGGCCGCCCGTCTGAAGGTCACCGTCGGTGAAGTGGTCAAGCGCCTCATGCTCATGGGCATGATGGTCACCGTCAACCAGACCGTGGACTTCGACACCGCCGCTCTCGTAGCCGACGAGTTGGGAGCCGAGGTCGAGCGTGAAGTCGTGGTCACCATCGAGGAGCGCCTCTTCGATACCACCGAGGATACCGCTGATCAGCTCAAGCCCCGCGCACCCGTCGTGTGCGTCATGGGTCACGTTGACCACGGTAAGACCTCCCTTCTGGATGCCATCCGTCACACCCGCGTCACTGCAGGCGAGGCAGGCGGTATCACCCAGCACATCGGTGCATACAGAGTTCAGATCAACGATCAGGATATTACCTTCCTGGATACCCCCGGTCACGAGGCCTTCACCGCCATGCGTGCCCGCGGCGCCCAGGCAACCGATATCGCCATTCTGGTGGTGGCCGCCGACGACGGCATCATGCCCCAGACCGTGGAAGCCATCAACCACGCCAAGGCCGCAGGTATCGACATCATCGTGGCCATCAACAAGATGGATAAGCCTTCCGCCGATCCCGAGAACGTCAAGCAGGAGCTGACCAAGTACGAGCTGGTGCCCGAGGAGTGGGGCGGCGACGTCATCTGCGT
>JAZRIF010000159.1:0-2623 GCA_045645165.1 Eubacteriales bacterium | reverse complement strand
CTTTCAAAAAACATTATCAAATAATTGTTTTTTGAAGTTCTTGAAAAGGGGTCTGGGGAAAAACTTCTTTCAAGAAGTTTTTCCCCAGGCGCTCTTTCGCTCCCCTACAAACCCAAATTCAAAGTCCCCCGCCGACGGCCGCGCGGCCACCGACGGGGGGTTGCTTGTATTAAGCCTTCAACCGCTTATCCAGCTTGCGGATGAGATTGACCATGGGAACGACGAGGGTACTGCCCACAAGATTGCCGACGCCGTGGGGAATATCAGCGGTAAAGAAGCCGAACTCCCACCACACCAGCGCCTGCTTCCAGGTAAAGCTCATAAAAAGCATCTGGGAGGGAATCCACAGGAACCCAAAGGCAAAGCCGTGAAGGCCGCAAACCATCGCGTATACGATGGGCGAGAGCCACGTGGGCATCTTCTTGGGTAAGAGCATGACCATGCCCCAGAGAAGCGTCCAAACGTACAGGTAGGGGATCCACCAGGTACCGATTCCCTCCACGAGTCCGATGAGCAGAACGTAGACGTAGATGGGAAACAACGCTTTCCAGCGATACGTCACGGTCAGCACCACGATCATGACCCCTACGAGGTGGACGTTGGGGATGATGTTCATGACCAGATCGGAGGCCATCATCAAGGCTCCCAGCATACCGAATACCGCGATCTCGTAGACGGTCAAGAGGGCTTTTCTGCGGCGGCTGACTCGCGTCGGCCGCGGATTTTGTTCGGTTGGAACACTCATTTGGATACCTTAAAGGCGTAGGTCGCGCCGGATTCGATATCGGTGAGATCAACGCCGGTCATACCGTACTCGTCACCCACGTAGAAGGCCCAGTAGACGCCGTCGGTTTCGTAATCGGCGGAAATGCCGTTGACCTTCTTGACGTAGAGGCCGTATGCCCCTGCCTCACCCTCGATGAGCCCCAGCTCCAGCAGGGCGTCACCCACGATGGTCTTGTCGGTGTGGATCTCGAATTTGGTCTCGTTTCCGTCCTTGTCCACTACGTTGAAGTAGAAGGTCGTCGCGCCCTCGCCCTTAACCGTGGGCGCGTTGGGATCGGGAGTTTCGACAACCGTACCGGCTTCGGTTCCGGCGGCGGTAGCCCCGTTTGTTTCGGGGGTCTCTGTGGTGGTGTTGTCACATCCAATGACAGTCAGCGCGATAGCCGCAATCAGCGCGACGCAAAGGATGAACGACAGCAGTTTGGTGATGCGTGTCTTGTTCATGTTTGCTTTCTCCTTTGTTTATGATGGTATTTTTCCTTCCTGCCAATATGTTCGGCGGCCGGCACTCGCGGCACTCACGGAAGTGTAAGAGGACAGAGTTCCCCTTCGGATGCTCGGGTATTTCGACTGGGCGCGGTCTGATCGGCCTTCTCGGAAGCCTTGCGGCCTCCAATGACCCTGTTTCTCCCTGCGGCGGAAGATGAGATCGGACTCTGTGCCTCCCACGGAGGCTTGCGCGACACGGCGACGGGCTCGTGCGGGAATTCCACCCGCTTCCCCGTGGCATCGGAAGTATTATAGCACAAACAGAACGGATTGTCAAGAACAAGGGGCTCAATCACAAAAAAAGCGTGTGTCAACACGCTTTTTCATATTTTTTAAGACTAACTCAGCCTCTCCCGCATGAAGGCCATGATCTTTTTTTCCTCGCGGGACACCTTCACCTGGGTCAGCCCCAAAAGGTCGGCCACCTGCTGCTGGGTCATGTCGCGATAGTAACGGAGCAGGATGATCTTTTTCCACGTGGGGGGGAGCTGCTCGATAACCTGCGCCAGGGCGATGCGATCCACCTGCCGCGCCATCTCGTCGGCATCGGCGCGGTCGGGGATCACGGCCCCCAGCTCGGGAGAATCCTCGCCGTAGGCGTTGTCGGAGAAGGACGCAACGGGCGACATGGCATCCAAGGCCATAGCGGCATCCTCCACACTGGTCCCCACCAGAACGGCCAATTCCCCCACGGTGGCTTCCCTGCCCTCCTCGGTGGCGATGCGCGCCCGCTCCCTCATGAGCAGAACTCCCATGTGGCGGGTACCGCGGCTGACGCGGATGAGGCCGTCGTCTCGCAGATGGCGACGGATCTCCCCCACGATAAGAGGGACTGCGTAGGTAGAAAAGGCGGTGCCGCGGGACGTGTCAAAGCTGTGGATAGCCTTGATCATGCCCATAGTGCCGATCTGCATGAGATCTTCAAATTCGGTGCCTCGGTCGCGGAATTTCACCGCCACGGTGCGCACCAGACCCATGTTGTCCAGCACCAAACGTTCCATGGCGGCATCGTCCCCGACCTGGGCGCGGGTGATCAGAGTAATATTTTGGGCGAAGCGGGGGTCGGGCGAGGATGGGATCGGGGATACGCCTTGCGTGTCGGACATGTCGATCATCAGATCAAGAGCTTCGGATTCGGTCATGGTTTTCCTCCTGTAATCGGTTGGGAGGAGTTCAAATTTGGGTTTGTAGGGGAGCGAAAGAGCGCCTGGGGAAAAACTTCTTGAAAGAAGTTTTCCCCCAGACCCCTTTTCAAGAACTTCAAAAAACAATTATTTGATAATGTTTTTTGAAAGTTTTGAGGATTCTTAAGGAACTTTTTCAAAAGTTCCTTAAGCGGGGTCCAGGG
>JAZRIF010000158.1:0-2962 GCA_045645165.1 Eubacteriales bacterium | reverse complement strand
GGGTGGCGGCCGCGGGCATGGATTCATAGGGATTGTAGGCTTTCGTGGGAGCCATGGTTTCGTAGGGGTTGTAGCCCATGCTACCCGCCCGCGGCCGCTCGGCCATCGCGCTCCGCGCGGGGGCTTCCTGCACCCCGGGTTCCGACTTCTGCGTACCTTGCGGAGGAGCGACTTTTGCCGTAAGGGTTGGCTCGACCTTGGGCTTAGAATTTGGGTTGAAGTGGGCGTTGTCCACCAGCAGTCCCATGACCGACACAAGAATCTTGGGAGACTCCTCCTCGCGGACCGACAGGTTTCCTTCCACGAACACGGCGTTATCGGTCTTAATGATTTCGCTGTACTGGATAAAGGTCTTGGGGAATGCCAGACACTCGATGACGCCGCCGGAGTCCTCCACCGTAAAGAAGGCCATTCTCTCCTCCTTTTTGGTAGTCTTCAGGGTCACGCCGCTGATGACACCCGCGATCTTGACCTTGGCGCGGTCGGGGAGGGAGGGGGTGTCCCCTTCACCGGCGTTGCCATCAACGCTCTCGTTGGTGGGAGCGATTTCGGCAATACTCATGGGAGCAATTGCCTCCACACACTTGGAGAAGTCATCCAGAAGCTGACCCGAGAAGAACATACCCGAAGCCTCTTTCTCCAGCATGAGCATTTCCCGCAGGGTATAGGGGCGGACTTCGGGATAGGAGAAGGCAGGGGGGGCGCTCACAGTATCCTCCACCATGGAGAACATATCCATCTGCCCTTCCAGATTGGCGCGGTTCTTGGCGGACAGAGTGTCCATCATGGACTCATATACCGCCAGAAGCTGGGCGCGGTGGTTGGGAAGGCTATCGAAAGCTCCCGCCTTGATGAGGGCTTCCACCTGCCGCTTGTTGAGCTCGTGACCCGACAGCCGCTCGAGAAAGTCCTCAAAGGACGCAAAGGGCTTGCGCCGCCGCTCGCTCAGAATCGCGCGGAGAAAAGCCTCGCCCACGTTCTTGAGGGCAAGGAGACCGTAGCGGATGTGACCGCCACGCCCCGTTTTGGATGCGTGGAAGTTCATCTGACTCTCATTGATATCGGGGGGCAGCACCTTGATGCCGTACTTCCCGCACTCAGCGGTGTATTCCGCCATTTTGGGCTGGTTGCCCAGCACCGAGGTGAGCAGGGCGGCAAAATACGCCCCGGGATGGTGGGCTTTCAGGTATGCGGTTCGGTAGGAGATGAGGGCGTAGGCGGCGGCGTGGGATTTATTGAAGGCGTAGTTGGCAAAGCTGCCCATGTCATCGAACAGGGCTTCTGCCTCGGCATGGGTCATGCCGTTCTGCTCCGCACCCACCACGAAGTCTGCTCGCTCGGCCTCCAGCACCGACGCCTTTTTCTTGGACATGGCGCGGCGGACGATATCGGCGTGGCCGTAGGTATAGCCCGCCATGACCCGGAAGATGCTCATGACCTGCTCCTGGTACACCGTTACGCCGTAGGTGGAGGACAGGACGGGCTCCAGGAGGGGGGAGGGGTACTTGACCAGCGCGGGATTCTCGCGGTTGGCAATATAGCGGGGGATGGCTTCCATGGGGCCGGGGCGGTAGAGGGCGATAGCGGCCTCGATGTCGCCAATGGCGCGGGGCTTCAGCCCGGTCAGCATCTGGCGCATGCCTCCCGATTCCAGCTGGAACACGCCCAGGGTCTGCCCTCGGCTGATGAGTTCATAGGTTTCGGGATCGTCCAGCGGAACGCAGTCAAGGGAGAAGTCGGGATTGGATTCCTTCACTTGCTCCTCAGCATCGTGCATGATGGAGAGGTAGCGCAGACCCAAGAAGTCAAATTTCAGCACACCCAGCTTGGCCACGGTGTCCATGTCGTACTGGGTGACGGTGGTGCCGTTATTGACGGCCAAGGGCACAAAATCGCACACGGGGCGGTCGGTGATGACAATGCCCGCGGCGTGGACGGAGGCGTTACGGGGCATACCCTCCAAGGACATAGCGGTATCCACCAGCTTCTGCACCTCCTCGGAGCCCTCGTAAAGAGCCTTGAGGTCAGGCAGGCGCAATGCCTCCTTGATGGTGATCCCCAGTTCCTGAGGCACGGCTCTCGCCACCACGTCCACGTCGGCGTAGCTCATGCCCATGGCGCGGCCAACGTCACGGATGGCGGCGCGGGCGGCTAACGTGCCGAAGGTGATGATCTGGGAAACGTGATCCCGTCCGTACTTATCGGCTACGTAGGCGATGACCTCGTCGCGGCGGTTGTAGCAGAAGTCCACGTCGATATCGGGCATGGAGACTCGCTCGGGGTTTAGAAAACGCTCAAAGAGCAGGTCAAAGGCAATGGAATCCACCTCGGTAATGCCGATGCAGTAGGCGACAAGAGATCCCGCCCCCGATCCACGACCGGGGCCCACGGGAATGCCCTTGGACTTGGCGAAATTGACGTAGTCCTGCACGATGAGGAAGTAGTCGTCGTATCCCATGTTTCCGATCACAGAGAGCTCGTAGGCGATGCGCTCGCGGTAAGCAGTCTCGGAATGCTTGCCGTCGTCATAAACGATCTGCCCCGCAGACACACGGCGTGCAAGGCCTTCCTCGGTCAGGCGCGCAAGATAAGCCCCTGCATTCATACCGTCGGGACAGGGGAATTTGGGCAGATAGGTCTTGGAGAAATCGAACTCCACGTGGCACCGCTCAGCGATGCGGACGGTGTTTTCAATGGCACCGGGGTAGCGGGAGAACAGCATCTCCATCTCCCCCGTGTCCTTGTAGTAGAACTCGTCGGTGGCAAAGCCCGCCTTGCCGTCCTCGCCTACAGTCTTACCCATCTGGATGCAGGTCAGCACCTCCTGCATGTAGGCGTCGGCGCGGCGGAGGTAGTGGCAGTCGTTGGTGGCCACCACGGGCAGGTTACATTCCCGCGCCAGGCGTAAAAGGGCGGGCAGGATCTGCCGCTCCTCGGGAAGGCTATGGTTCTGGAGCTCGAT
>JAZRIF010000157.1:0-9036 GCA_045645165.1 Eubacteriales bacterium | reverse complement strand
GTCGGCCACCGAGGTCACGCCCAGCACACGGCCGCCGTTGTTCACCAGCTTGCCATCCTTGATGGAGGCGCCGGCTACGTAGACGCTGTCGGCCACGTCAGCGGGAATGGTGATCTCATAGCCCTTCTCATAGCTCTGGGGGTAGCCCGCAGAGGCCATGATGACACAGCAAGCCGACTTGTCTTGTGCGAACTTCACCTCGATCTCGGCCAGGGTCTCATTGGTGACGGCCTGCATAACGGTGAGCAGATCAGACTCCAGCAGAGGAAGCACCACCTGGGTCTCGGGATCACCGAAACGGCAGTTGGACTCAATGACCTTGGGGCCCTTGGGGGTGAGCATGAGGCCGAAGTACAGGCAACCCTTGAAGGTGCGACCCTCGGCGTTCATGGCGTTCATGGTGGGAATGAAGATGGTCTCCATGCACTCGGCCGCGATATCTGCAGTGTAGTAGGGGTTGGGGGCGACCGTACCCATACCGCCGGTGTTCAAGCCCTCGTCATTGTCGGGGGCGCGCTTGTGTTCCATGGGGGACACCAAGGGCACAAGGGTCTTGCCGTCGGTGAAGGCCAGGACGGACACCTCGGGGCCCGTGAGGAACTCCTCAATGACCACGTGGTCGCCGCTGGCGCCGAAGACCTTATCCGCCATCATGGAGCGGACGGCCTCCTCGGCCTCGGCCAGCGTCTCGGCAATGATAACGCCCTTACCCAGCGCCAGACCGTCAGCTTTGATGACGATGGGCATATCCTTGTCCTGCAGGTAAGCGATAGCCTTGTCCATGTCGTCGAAGATCTCGTAGGCGGCGGTGGGAATGCCGTACTTCTTCATGAGATCCTTGGAAAATGCCTTGGATCCCTCGATGATGGCCGCCTTCTTGTCGGGGCCAAAGCAGGGGATGCCGATTTCGGTCAGGGCGTCCACGCAACCCAGCACCAGCGGGTCGTCGGGGGTGACTACGGCGTAGTCGATCTTGTTCTCGGCGGCGAACTTGACGATTCCGTCAATGTCCTTGGCGCCGATATTGACGCAGGTCGCGTCAGCGGCGATACCGCCGTTTCCGGGGAGGCAGTAAATGGTCTCCACGGTGGGATTTTTCTTGATGGCCTTGATGACCGCATGCTCGCGTCCACCGCTGCCAATAACCAGAATATTCATGTAAGGAGGATTCCTTTCTATGAGGTTTCGTTTGCGTAATTCTTACGCTTTTTGTAGGGGAGGCTATCAGCCTCCCGCGCATTTTCAAAACAGGATGTAAGTTCCATTTTTGGGGGTACGCGGGCGGCTAATAGCCGCCCCTACGAATTGAAAAATCAATGATGGAAAAGTCTCATGCCCGTAAAGGCCATGGCGATGCCGCGCTTGTTGCACTCCTCGATGACGAGATCGTCGCGGATGGAGCCGCCGGGCTGGGCGATGTAGGAAACACCCGAGGCGTGGGCGCGCTTGACGTTGTCGGCGAAGGGGAAGAAGGCATCCGAGGCGAGGGCGATATCCTTGAAGCTATCCAGCCACTCGCGGCGCTCCTCGGCGGTCAGAGGCGCGGGCTGCTCGGTGAAGTAGCCCTGCCAGATACCGTCGGCGCAGACGTCCTCCTCGTTGCCGTTGATGTAGCCGTCGATGACGTTGTCACGCTCGGGACGACCCATGGTGGGCAGGAAGGGGAGAGCCAGCACCTTGGGATGCTGACGCATGAGCCAGGTGTCGGCCTTGCCGCCGGCCAGACGGGTGCAATGCACGCGGGACTGCTGACCTGCGCCCACACCGATGGCCTGACCGTTGTAGGCGTAGCAGACCGAGTTGGACTGGGTGTACTTCAGGGTGATCAGAGCCACGATGAGGTCGCGCTTGGCGCTCTCGGGAATGTCCTTCTTTTCGGTGACGACGTTCGTGAGGAGATGCTCACCGATCTTGAACTCGTTTCTTCCCTGCTCGAAGGTGATGCCGAATACGTCCTTGGTCTCGATGGGAGCGGGCTTGTAGTCGGGGTCGATTGCCACGATGTTGTAGCCGCCCTTTCTCTTGCCCTTCAGGATCTCCAGAGCCTCGGGCTCGTAGCCGGGGGCGATGATACCGTCGGAGACCTCGCGGGCGAGGAGCTTGGCGGTGACTACGTCGCAGACGTCGGACAGAGCCACCCAGTCGCCGAAGGAGCAGAGGCGGTCGGTGCCGCGGGCGCGGACGTAAGCGCAGGCCAGAGGAGACTCGTCGATGCCCTCAATATCCTCGACGAAGCAAGCCTTTTTCAGAGCCGCATCCAGGGGCAGACCCACGGCGGCGGAGGTGGGGGACACGTGCTTGAAGGAGGTAGCGGCGGGCAGACCCAGAGCTTCCTTCAGCTCCTTGACCAGCTGCCATGCGTTGAAGGCATCCAGGAAATTGATGTAGCCGGGGCGGCCGTTGAGCACCGTGATGGGCAGCTCGCTGCCGTCCTTCATGAAAATGCGGGAAGGCTTCTGATTGGGGTTACAGCCGTATTTCAGCTCGAATTCGTTCATGGTTTTATCTCCTTAATTTTTCTTCAATGGTGGGAACTCACACAAGCTTCCGCCAGATCTCGCAGATCATGCAGTAGGCGTGATGCTCATAGGGCGCTTCCTCCGCCAGCGCAAGCTGTGCCAGAACGGCATCCTTGTAGGTGGGAAGCAGACCGAACTCGGTGAGCTTTTCGTAGGGGATAGAGGTAAAGGTGCCTCCGCAGTTGGTGATGGCACTGATGGCATCGCCGTCCTCCACGAGATCGTACCCGCAGAAGGTGAATCCGTCCCGCTCCAAGCGTTCGATGGGATCGATCTCGGGGCGAAACACCACGGCCACGATCTGCTGTGTATCGGGACGCAAGGCTGCATCGGCAGATTCCAACTCATACATATCCATGAGACAGCAATCGAAGGACACGATCTCTTCACAGGCGATCTTATCGCCGATGAACTCCTTGAAGGATTCATTCGGGAAGAACCGATCCGAGCCGAAGTACCGCAAGTCAACCCATGTCGGACGAAGCAGATCAATGCTCATGACCGTTTCCTCAAACGTCCTTGTTGACGATTCTGGTCTCGGTCTCGCCACTCTCCAGATCGATGTAGCGGACGAACAGGGACACCTTGTTGTCCTCGTTCAGGTTGGTCCAGATCAGGTCGGTCAGGGCGTCGATGTCCATATCGGGCAGCTCCAGAGTCTTGGGCTCACCCTCGAAGGAAGGCAGGGGGTTGCCGTCGCAGTTGTAGGTGTGGATGAACTTGGCGCGGCCGCACAGAGGATTGGAGTAAGCGCAGGTAAAGCGCTCGCAAGAGCTGTCGTCGCCCTCGGCGCTCTTGAGGATGGACATGGCGAAGTTCATCTCACCGTTCTCGCGGTGGATGATACCCGAGATGCGGGGGGTGAAGTTGGGCTTGTCATCCTCGAACTCACGGGTGCGGAGAGCCTGCTCGAAGGTCATCTGCTTGTCCATGAGATTGTAGATGGTGTCGGTCTGATCACCGTTGGTGACGATGGTCTTGTTGCCCAGCACACGGACGGGGTAGTAGATAATGAGGTGGGGATCCACCATCTTGGACTCGTCGAAAGCCTTGGTACGCATGGCGTCGCCCTCGGCCACGAACACGCGGTTGCGGCTGTTGACACTGCGACCCATGATGAAGTAGGCGGTGACGGCCTTCTTACCGTCGGGAGACTTACCGATGATGATGCCGCGGCCGTGGTAGGCCAGAGAGTTCAGTTCATTGACAATGGTATTGACCTTCATGTTTATGCTCCTTTGATATGATACAGATGTGAATGGTTTTATCCGCGCCAGTCGTAGGTATCGACGCGGTAGATCATGCGGGGACAGGTGGGCTCCTCGTCGAAAACCACCAACCAATATTCGTCGCCCTCGGTAATGCGGGTCAACTCTCCGGGCTCGGCGTAATAGGGCTCAAGGCTACCGAAGTAGAGTGCATTGTCAAAGGGAACGCGGGGAGTACGAAGGAACCAGTAGACACCTTGGGAACCGTGCAACGCCATACTGCTCAACGTTGCTTTTACGATATGGTACTTCCCTGCCTTCACCCAAGCCAGATACTTGGATGCGGAACGTTTGAACATGTATACCACGATCACAGCGACTGCGGCCAGAATCAGCATGGTACCAATGATCTTCACCGCGGAGGGTAGCTTATATCCCAAGCCCAAAAACAGGGAGAGGAGAATCGCCGCGCCTGCCACGATGAGCATGGAATAGGCCAGCACGGGGTTGACCGTGGTCTGAGCGATTTTTCTCTTCATATCAAGATTGATCTTCTGCGGTGTCAGCTTGAGCTTCTCGTTATCAGTAGAACGGTACATGCGAAAACCTCCATATTTTTTCTTTCGTAAAAGACAGATTGCAGAGGCGATCCGATTTATTCCTTGATGAACACCCGATCATCCATAACCGTAATCCTGTCCTCGCAGAACAGCTTCACGGCCTCGGGGAGGATCTTCCACTCGGCCTCCTCCATGATGCGGCGTTGCAGAACCTCGGGGGTGTCGTCCTGCTTGACCTCCACGGCCTTCTGCAGGACGATGGGGCCCGCGTCGCACTCGGGGGTGACGATGTGGACGGTGGCGCCCGACACCTTCACACCCTTGGCCAGAGCCGCCTCGTGGACGTGGAGTCCGTAGAATCCCTTGCCACAGAAGGAAGGAATGAGGGCGGGGTGGACGTTGAGGATCTTATTGGGGAAGGCCTCGTAGACTTGCTCGTCGATGATGGTGAGGAAGCCCGCCAGCACCACGAGGTCGATGCCCTCGGCGGTCATTTCATCCGCCAGAGCCTTGGAGTAGGCGGCGATGCTGTCGTAGTCCTTGCGCGCCAGCACGCGGCCCTCGATGCCCGCATTGGCGGCACGCTCAAGGGCGTACACACCGGGCTTGGAGGCGATGACGAGGGTGATCTTCCCTGCCCCCAGCTCGCCGCGCTTTTCAGCGTCGATGAGGGCTTGAAGGTTGGTGCCGCCGCCCGAAACAAGGACGGCAATCTTTTTTTGCTGTGCCATAGGTTCTCCCTCGGATCAGACGATCTCGATCTGAGAGCCGCCCAACTCCTCGGTGGTGACGATCTCACCGATGAGGTAAGCGTCCTCGCCATTGGCGCGGAGGATCTCCAGAGCGGTCTCCACGTCCTCGGGAGACACCACGATGCTCATACCAACGCCCATGTTGTAGGTGTTGAACATATCGCGCTCGGGGATATTGCCGGTCTTGGCGATCAAATCGAAGATGGGCAGAACCTTGACGTCGGCGCGGCGGACGCGGGCACCCAGGCCCTCGGGAATGCTTCTCGGGATGTTCTCGTAGAAGCCGCCGCCCGTGATGTGGGAGATACCCTTGTCATTGACCTTCTCAAGGAGTGCCAGCACAGACTTGACGTAGATCTTGGTGGGGGTCAGCAGGGTCTCACCGATGGACTTGCCGCCCAGAGCCTCGCAGGGCTCATACAGGGAGGGAGGATTGTTGTCGATGTCGAAGACCTTACGGCAGAGGGAGAAGCCGTTGGAGTGGACACCGGTGGAGGCCAGAGCGATGACGATATCGCCTGCCTTCATGGTGGTGTTGTCGATGATCTTCTTCTTGTCCACGATACCGACAGAGAAGCCGGCCAGGTCGTACTCCTCCACGGGCATCATGCCGGGATGCTCGGCGGTCTCGCCACCGATGAGAGCGGCACCCGACTGGACGCAGCCCTCGGCCACACCGCCGACGATGGCGGCGATCTTCTCGGGGATGTTCTTACCGCAGGCAATGTAGTCCAGGAAGAACAGGGGCTTCGCGCCCACGCAGATGATGTCGTTGACGCACATAGCCACGGCGTCAATACCGATGGTGTCGTGCTTGTCCATGAGGATGGCCATCTTGACCTTGGTGCCGCAGCCGTCGGTGCCGGAAACCAGCACGGGCTCGGTCATACCGGCCACGTTGAGACCAAAGCAGCCGCCGAAGCCGCCGACGTCGTCTACGCAACCCTCGTTCTTGGTGCGGGCGATGTGCCCCTTCATGAGCTCGACCGCCTTGTAGCCGGCGGTAATGTCTACGCCGGCGGCGGCGTAGCTTTCAGACTTGGAGTTAGAATGCATGATGTTCTTCCTTTCGGTTATTTTTTTATTGTAACGTGGGGCTCTGCCCCACACCCCGCCAAGAACTTTCTTGGAAGAAAGTTCTTGGAATTCAAAGAACTTTCACGAGGGGTATATATTTTTCTAAGTGTTTTGAGGATTCCAAAGGAACTTTTGCAAAAGTTCCTTTGGTGGGGTCAAGGGGTGAAACCCCTTGCGCTCCCTCACTCCTTGCCCGTCCAGCAATAGGTGCAGAGCTTGCAGGGCTCGAGGCCGATGGCCTTGATGACGCCCTCCAGGGACTGGAACTCAAGGGAGGAGAAATTGAACTTATCCGCGATGGCTTTGCGAAGCTGTTTGCCTCGCTCGGTGTTGCCGTCGGAATACTCGTCCAGATACTTGAATCCCTCACAGCCCTCGATCTCCATGATGGTGCGGCGGGTGATGAGATCCATATCCGAGGTATTACGGGAGAAGTTGAGGTACTTACAGCCGTACATGATGGGAGGGCAAGCCGAGCGCATATGCACGGACTTGGCGCCGTGGGCGTAGAGGAAATCCACGGTCTCCTGCAGCTGGGTGCCGCGGACGATGGAATCGTCCACAAAGAGCAGATTCTTATCCTTGATGAGCTGGTGGATGGCGATCTGCTTCATCTTGGCGGTCTTGCGGCGGTCGGACTGATTGCCCGGCATGAAGCTTCTCGACCACGTAGGCGTGTACTTGATGTAGGGGCGGGCGAAGGGCACATGGCTCTGATTGGCGTAGCCGATGGCGTGGGGCGTACCCGAATCCGGCACGCCGCTGACGTAGTCCAGATTGGGGGCGTTGCCCTCGGCGGCATCGCTCTCGGCCATGATCTCGCCGTTGCGATAGCGCATCTCCTCTACGTTGACACCCTCGTAGGTGGATGTGGGATAGCCGTAATACGACCACAAGAAGGCGCACATGCGCATTTCCGTCCCCGGCTCGGCCAGCTGTTCGATGCCGTCGGCGGTGATGCGGACGATCTCGGCGGGACCCAGCTCGCACTCGTCCTCATAGTCCAGCTTGATGTAAGCAAAGGACTCAGAGGCCACGGCGTAGCCATCCTCCCGTTTGCCAATCAGCACGGGAAGCCGTCCCACGCGGTCACGGGCCACGATGATGGAACCGTCGTCGCAGAGAAGCAGAATGTTGGCGGTACCGTCAATGACCTTTTGGGCAAAGCGAAGACCCTCCGCAAAGCTGCTCTTCTGGTCGATCAGCGCGGCCACCAGCTCGGTGGGGTTGATCTTACCGCTGGTCATTGCGTTGAAATGACCGCCGCTGAAGGAAAGATATTGGCTGATCAGCGCCTCTGCGTTGTTGATGGCGCCGATGATGCAAATGGCGTAGGTGCCGAGGTTGGAGCGGATGAGCAGGGGCTGGGGCTCGCCGTCGCTGATACAGCCAATGGCGGCCGTGCCCCGCATGCTGTCCAGCACGTGGGCAAAGCGGGTGCGGAAGGGCGCGCTTTCAATGCTGTGGATCTCTCTCTGGAGTCCGATCTCCGAGTCGTAGGCAGCCATACCCGCGCGGCTGGTGCCGAGGTGGGAATGGTAGTCCGTGCCGAAGAACACGTCCAAGAGGCAGTCCTGTTTTGAGGTTATTCCGAAAAATCCACCCATATTGTTTTATTCTCCTTGGTATGTGCGTTGGTGGTGCGAGCGCAAGCAAGCTTGCGGGTGAAACGTGAAGGAGCAGATCCCAAGGATCTGTTCATTTTACCGTAAAAGTGGCGGGATCAGGCGTTCAGCTCAGCCTGCAGCGCGGCGTCCTTGGCCAGCACGGCGGCGGCATCCTTGGCCTTCTTCTCGTCCAGCTTAGCGGCGAGGTCGGCATCCTCGATGCCCAACATCTGGATGGCCAAGAGGGCGGCGTTGGCGGCTCCGTTGATGGCCACGGTGGCTACGGGCACACCGGTGGGCATCTGCACGGTAGAGAGCAGCGCATCCATGCCGTCCAGATTGGAGGACTTACAGGGAATGCCGATAACGGGAAGGCTGGTACGAGCGGCGATGGCGCCGGCCAGATGGGCGGCCATACCGGCGGCACAAATCAGGACACCGAAGCCGTCCTCTCTCGCCTTTGCCGCGAACACGCCCGCTTCATCGGGAGTGCGGTGAGCCGAGTAAATGTGTACCTCGAAGGGTACGCCAAAGGCGGTCAGGGTGTCCATAGCCTTACGAACGATGGGGAGATCGCTGTCACTTCCCATGATGATTCCGACTTTTTTCATAATACGGATTACCTCCAAATAAAATTCAAAGCGTGGAGCCTCGGAAAATGGGATCGTAGGAGAAAGCGGCAACAAACACCGCGGATCTGCCTGCGAGCGCATTTGGAGAGGCGACAAAAAGAAGAGGGCACACTTATGCTCTTGACGAGATAAGTGTGCCCAGACGGTCGGCAAATATGGGGGATGAGGCGGGGGCCTCACGCTCCCTTGCAGATTTCTGTTCCACTGTGGTAGACCCACAACCGAGGCCTCAAACGCGGGGTTTGCGGCTCCCTTTTATCCGTCAGTCGCAGAAATCAAATTCCTTGATTAGTATACCACAAAATCGCGAATTTGTCAAGGGATGACGGCAGATTGCGTGTCGATTTTTGATGTAAAAAATGCAGAATTTTTTACGGCTGTTTCTTGTGGGGTTGCACAAAGGTGGGGTCAGGGATTCGCCAGCTCGCATCCGCCCCACTCCACCACGGCAAAGCCCACGCGCTCAAAGCCCTCAAACATTTGGGGCTCCATCTCCACGGCCACCTCCGAGGGGTAGTAGGCCATGAACACGCGGAGCAGGCTATCGGGATTGGGGTTGATCTCCAGCGCCGCGCCCTCGGTATAGGCCTCGGTCTGGAAAGCGATGACGTTGTAGGGATTCTGCTCCATGCGGGGGAGCCAGTAGATGATGAACTCGTTGGCCTCCCGGGGGGTGAGTCC
>JAZRIF010000156.1:0-65814 GCA_045645165.1 Eubacteriales bacterium | reverse complement strand
CCTCAGGGTAAGGGTCTCTCCGAAACGGGAGAGCTGGAGCAGATGGTGGTCATGAGCGGCTTCTGGGCCAACGGCAGCTACGGCACAAACGGCGGCCGCAGTTATTCCTATCACAACGGCGGTCAGCCCGCAGGCGGCAATTTCGGCTTTGACCTCGTAGATAAAGGCACCTCCGGCTTGGGTATTGCCTTTGAGGAGCAGTTCGATTACGCCATCGAGCAGGATCCCGGTCTCATCATGCTGGTGGGCTGGAACGAGTGGTGGGCAGGCCGTTGGGAGGCCAGCGGTGCCGTCGGCCAAACCATCGCCAACGAATATAAGGTCACCAATGACGACAAATGGACAAGGCACTACTACGTGGATGCTTTCAATCCCGAGTACTCCCGTGACATCGAGCCTGTGAAGGGTGTCTACAACGATAACTACTACTACCAGATGACCCAGAACATCCGCGACTACAAGGGCAGCCGTACGCCCCTCGCCGCCTTCGGTCAGCGTCCCATCGTCATGGACGGCCCCCGCTCCCAGTGGGATATCGTCGGCCCCGAGTTCCGCGATTACGAGGGTGACACCGCCCACCGCGATGCTATGTCCTACGTGGGGAATTTCCACTACGAAAACAAGAGCGGCCGCAACGACTTCAAGGTGGCCAAGGTGTCCAAGAACGGCAGCGACGTGGTCTTCTACGCCGAGTGCGCCGAGAATATCACCGCTCCCTCCGGCACCAACTGGATGAACCTCTATGTCAACGCCGACTGCGATTACAAAACAGGCTGGTACGGCTACGATTTCGTCCTCAACCGCACGCAGAACGGCAACACCTGCTCTGTTCATAAGTTCGTGAACAACTCCTGGGAGATGGAGGAGGTCGGCTCCGCCATCATGACTGTCAGCGGCAATTACATTCAGATCAAGGTGGGCGCTGAGCTCTTGGGTCTTGGCGATACCTTTGACTTCAAGTGGGCGGACAACTCGGTGGACAGCGGCGACATCATGCAGTTCATTGACCTGGGCGACACCGCTCCCAATGACCGCTTCAACTACCGCTACACCACCAAGGAGGCCGAGGTTAAGGCTCCCGCTTCCCTGACCGAGGACATGATTGTCCTCAAAGCCGGTTCCTACTACGCCTTCGCGGACGGTAAGATGGTGCGTTTGGACGAGTCTTCCACCAAGGCGACCTTCTTCGGTGACGAGGAGCATCTGTACGTGCCCAAGACATTCGCCACCGAGGTCATGGGCCTGACCGTCAGCGGCGAGACCTACAACCACTACGGTGTCGAATACGTGGATATCCTCCCCTTGCTAGAGTCCTGCGGCAAGACTGTCATCCGTACCGACGATATGCTGGTGCTTGCGGACAAGGCGGTGGACGAGAACACGCTTCTGACCCTGTACCGCGGGCTTTACTGATTGAAAAGGTTGTTTTACGTTTCACCAAAACAAGCCTAATCCGAATTACTTCGGGTTAGGCTTGTTTTAATGATTCGCTTCGATAATTCTACGTCAGCAAGCTGCCCGTGAAGTTCTGTCAGGAGGGTACTTCCTCGATCAGCACCACGGCGCTGCTGTACGCCTCTGCCAGCGTAATCGTGTAGCCTGCCTTTTTCAACTCGGAGCCCGAGACAGTGACCTCAAAGCGGCCTTCGGTGTCGGTCAGCTTGTAGGAGGCGGAATTCTTCAGGCCCTTCAGCTGAACGGTAAAGCTGCTGTCAGCCGCTTTCGCGGGGCGGAACACCTCGAAAAATCCCTTCCCGCTTACAGGGTCGTAGAATTCCCAGGCCGTCCACTCGCTATCCGAGCGATTCCATTCGGACAGCAAATAGTAATCGTCGTCGTAGAAGTCCTTGATCTGCTCCCATTCGTCGACACAGGCCTTCGCGGTCTGCCAATCCAGCTCCGACGAGTTCAGATTGTATTCAAGTACGGGGAAGCTGCAGAAGGAGGAGCGCAGCCCGTAGCGATCCACACGGTTGCAAGTAGCAGGTCCATCCACAACGGTACCGAAGTAGGGGAGCCAGGCGAACAGGGATGCGTTCATGCTCTGCTTGATATCATGCTCCGAATAGGCACTGTCGCTCTTATGGAGAGGCACTGCACGGCGCATGGTCTCCAGATCGTTACGACCGCCGCCCGCCGCGCAGGAGTCGATCATCATGTCGGGGAATCTGGCAATAATGCCGTCCAGGAACCAGAGGTAGCCCTGCACGTAGAGATTCTCGGTGATACCGATTTGCCCCGCGGGGTCGTTGGACTGCCACTCGGAGGCGGGAGAAGCAACACCGTAATCCTGGCGGTAGAGGTCGATGTCACCCTCCTCCAGAATGGTACAAACACGGTTGAGCAGCCACTCTCGAGCCTCGGGATTGCCGTAATCGATCAGCTTGGTGGCGCTGTTGGGGAGTAACCACTCCTTGCGGACGCTGGTCTCTCCGAACAGGGCGGGATCCAGACGCACCACCTCGGGCTCAAACCACAGAATGGTCTTGGTTCCCTTGCTGTGGGCATAATCCGAAATAGCCTTGAACTTGGTCGGGAAACGGGATTCATCTACGTACCACGTGCCCGTAGGCAGCCAAACGTCCAAGGATTGGGTTCCCGTCTTGTAATACCAGCCGGCATCCATCCAGAAATAGTCCAGGGCAATGCCGTTATCGTGGTAAGTCTTGATAGCGTCGATCTGATTCGCTTCATTCGCGCCCACCATTTCACCATACATCCAGGAGGTGACCGCCGCCACGGCCGGTTCAAAGGTCTCTCCACCGGGTTTCCGCATATTGCAGTCAATGTAGAATTTTCTCCAAAGATTGGTGGCACGGTCATTGTCGCTTCCATTATAGAACAAGAAGCTGGAGAGAGGCGTCCGTATGGTCTGACCCGGGCGCAGGTAGGTATCCAGCTTGACCTGGCCGTCATACACGCGTAGGTTTCCGTTCCGGGAGTCAAAGCCCGCACGCCACTGACCCGGCCAGCCCACCGCGAAGAACACGCCGCCGCTGTTATGGGTCACCTGGAAGTAGGGGAATCGGCCATAGGTACTTCGTCCCGTCTCGTTATTGATCTCCATGTTCATGCCCGATATGTTGATATCGTAGGGCATATTGGCTATACCGTCGTAGCCGCCGTCTCCGTATATACCCCGCAGATGGGGATTGTCGGCACGAATGGTATAGTCACAACCGTTGATCTCGGATATGGTGGGAGAATTCTCGGTACCTACGTTGGTAAAGTAGAGCGTCCATTCGTAGGCGGCGTATTCGGGGTACAGGGTAGCGACCAGAAGGATCTCCAACGTATCCTGATATCCAAATCGGATGGTGGTGGTTTCGGAGAGATCGCCGGTCTCCACGTTGCGATCCAGTACCTTGAAGTCCTTGCCGAAGCCGTGGTATTGGGTGTCCCCGATCTTAAAGGAGGTCGGGAAGGCGGACAGATTCCGAATCAAGGCGCGATAGGCGGCGACAGCATCGGATTTCTCTGTTGCCGACGCCTCGTTGGTATACAGGGCATCCATGGAGCCGAAGGGGATGATGGGGGTCTTATCGAACATCATCCAGAGTTGCACCTCGCCTTCGGATTTCTTTCCGCTTTTATACATCTGACCGCAGCTGATGTTCGACGTAAAACGCCAGACTCCCGGCAGCTTGCCGTCGGGGCCTCCGCCGCTGTGTACCATGAGCAGGTATTCGCCCGGTGCGAACTGACGGCCAAAGGGGATGTCCCGAAAAGCGCAGTCCTGAATATCGGTAATGTGCAGGTCGAGCAGAGGCTCTGCGGCAATAGTGGTCCGGTAATCGGTATCCCAACGATAGACCGAAAGAGTGCAGTAGGTGCCCGCGGTGCCCCAGGTGGGGAAGCCCATGCGGACCCCCGAAAAAGGGGCATTTACCTGCACCCGAAGTCCGATCCCTCTCTTTGACTTAGGGATCTCCACGGGGATCGGATTTGTTGCTCCATCGATGTACATTTGCACGACGGTGGGGTCATCAGAAAAAATATTGTCTGCGTACATAGCGTCCTCCGATATGGGTGATGAATACTTGGAAATGACAGTTTTATTATATTATTTACCTACGCTGATTGCAATGCTCTCCGTTGACAAATATTGTGTCATTTTTTGACATTGGCTAACAATTATTATTGACAGAGGGCTTCATCCGTGCTATACTGTATACGGATATTGATTACCGGGGGAGGGCCTTTATGTTCCGAAATAATCATCAAGACGAGTTTTATGAATTAACCCGTCCCGATATGTACGGCGAGGAAATATATGAGCAATACCACAGAGCCGTCCAAAGCGGTGATCTGTCCGGCTTTCTGGCATCCACGGATATGGAGGATGTAAAGCAGCACAATATGTATTTGCCGCAGATCACCCCCCGTCCTGTGGATCTGTTGTTGGAAAAGTTTTACTTTCCGGAGGATAACCGTCAGATCTACGTGTCCCATCACGTCCGTCATATGCCGCCGTTTCTTCACACCCATGAATTTTTCGAAATGTCCTATCTGTTGGACGGCCGTGCGGAGCATACCATTGACGGACGAGTGCTGGCTATGAATCCGGGGGATCTGTGTGTGATCCCTCCCTTTACCGAGCACAGCATGAACCGTTGCGACGGCTTGCTCTTCAATATACTGCTGAAGGCCTCCTCCTTTGAGGTCACCTATCGCAGCTTACTGAATGATTACAGATCCCCTCTTGTGTCATTTCTTTACCATAGTTTTTTCTGCTCCAACCTTTCCAAGTACCATTTTATCAAGGGCACCGACTGTCCCGAGGCGGCTCACGAGCTCTTGCAGCTCCTGATACTGGAAAAACTCCGTCAAAAAAACTGCAATGCCGATGATCTGCCCTATGTCTGGATGATGAAAAGCTTTTTCGCTCTTTTATCCGAAAGATCGGCGGCTCAGAACGGCTCTTCGGACAACCTTCCCCTTTATCCGCATTCAGCGGTTCCCTCCATACTCAATTACCTCAAGCAGCACTATAAGGAGGCAACCTTGCAGAGCGTGGCCAAGGCATTCAATTATTCTCCGTCCTACGTCAGCCGATTGATTAAAGCCCAGACACAAACAAATTTCGTCTCCATTCAGCGTAGACTTAAAATCAATGAGGCTTGCCGCCTCCTTAAGGAGACCGAGCTTTCGGTGTCAGACATCAGCACGGAGGTCGGCTTTGAGAGCTGTAGCTCCTTTTACAAGGCGTTTATGGCGCAGACGGGACATACACCCAGTGCTTACCGCATTTCTTAGCTCATGTGTTTGAAAAGAGCAAAACAAGCAAGTCAATTTTTCAGCTGTAATTTCTTGATATTATTTGTTATGTTGCTATTGAGCAGGGTAATAGAAAGTGATAGCAATGCAGTAGAAAGCGTATAAATCAAATTCGATTTAGTTTGAAGTTGGCTCACCATTACCTGCATATGTCGAACACCTCGGCTTATGCAGGTTTTTCTTTGCAAAAAATAAGTAGGCGCGCAGTTCGAAATGAGTTGCGCGCTTTTTCGCTACTAACTGGCTTTTGAAATCTGAAAAACTCTCATAGGAAAACTATAGAGCTTTACCCTCAAACTCGTCTCTAAATCAAGGATATTATCAGATTATTCCATTATTGCGGCAGGAAATATACAAACCACAAGTTTTGACGATCATTGTTTTTAGTTGCTCTACATTGAATTTACTGTATTCTCTGCACATTTTACAATGTCGTCTTTTGAACGATAGTCTGCTGGAAATTGACTGTTTATATCCAAATACGGTACACCGCCGAAATGCAAATCACATTTTGCATCATAATCAAATGTAGCAAACATATCTATGTTTATTCCAAAAGGGGTATAGTTAGTTGGTTTATCCAGATAAAGTGCAAAACCTATAGGATACGATGACATTTCAGAAACTAATACATTTTCTCCTAAGTTATTTATATTTACAATCCCCGAAAGACCACTAATTCGCGGCATTTGTGTAGAAACAAAATACATATATAGCGAATACTTAGATGTGTTGATACGCTTCTCTTCTCTGTTCATAAGGAACCGGCGAAGAAGCTCATCTCCAAAGCAATTATTATTTATATCACACATCAAAGTCATCATTGCTTTGTAAATACGTAAAGGGTATAAGTTTTTTATTACAAAAGAATACGAATTCCCAACGGATAGGCTTTCTTGCTGAATCATAGCATTGACGGTTTTGGCAAAATCAGTATATTCCCTCATATACCATGATCCAGTATTGTTATTGCATTCGCGACAAAGGCAATATTTCTTGTGTCCACCTTGTTGAACTGTTCCTTTTAATCCTTGTGTATCCCATGGCATTCTTCCATCTTCCCCAGCCATGGTTTTTATAACCTCTTCAAAAGGTAAAACCACCACATTTGAAGAGTTAAAGGCATTTTTAGGGGGGATGTGTTCCGCAGTTAATTCCTTTAACTGTCCGCATATTTTACATTGACCTGGATGTTTTACAGATTTCATGATAATTCTCCTTAAAATTTTTATGAATACTCTATTTCCATGACCATCTACATATTTCGATTACATTATACACGATCTCAATGAATTAGTCAATCTGTTCATTTATATAATCCCCGATTTTTTAGCCTTTCGTCGTCACCAGTTTAGCACAGTTCTCGAATCAGTCAACGTGAAAAATTATCGCTGAAAAATGAAATAATAGCAAAAAGGCCAGGTAGCAATACTTGGCCTTTTCTGTATCCAAATGCAATATTTTTTCTTGTATTCGTAAGGGACTGTACCTCGCGTTGACAGATTCATTCAGCATTCGTAATGGACACGACTTCACCCGAACAGTGCTCCCCTGGTTCTGCCGAAAGGCAAAATAAAAAATCAGGAGGTAATCCAAAATGAAAAAAGTAGTCTACAGTGTTACCCGGTATCGAAGAGATGATATCGACAAGATCTCAGGTCTTGGCTATATCACCGATACCGATCTAGTCATCGCTTGCATGAGCAAAGCAGGCAAGCCGTACATCCGCGTGTTTGAGGATTGCGTCAAAAATTGCCATCCTATCCCCGGCTCGGAGAGATGAGTTTGAATCTGTGCCAACGTTACGGGGTGCTCCTCGTCGGTATGTTCCCACAGGTATTTCAGGACGTAGAGGGCGCGAAAACGGTCTGTTTTGGGCATGATTAACCTCCAATGGTGCATATTTGACAAACTCCCCCACCCTTGCGGGCGGGGGAGCGGCTCCCATAAGAAAGGAGATAGGTTAGCTTCACGAATCCTCCGGCTAACACGAAGTCAGTGAATGCATTATTGCTTTTTCAATTTGACGATGACAAGTACCAGAATAATTACTGTGTCAATATTTACCCCACAAATAACGCCAGTCACATCATTATCCTTTGTGTTGACATCGTTTCCTTATTGAGTAGTATACTCCTCTTATTTCGCCATAGTTTTCTGTGCTTTGAAAACAAAGCCTCGCAAACCGCTGCGGAGCAGGCTGTAGTTATCTGTCCACTGATCTCCGCCCGTCACAAAGTTTTCGGGACCACAGGAGCCTGCGGGCTTGGCTACCTCATGGAGAGGACCAAAGACGTTGGTACGGACGCCCTCTACGATCACGCTGATTGGCAAGCCGTTCTTGTAGGCCTCGGTGACGTCGACCTCGTAGGGATCCCAGCCCAGGACGGTGGTCTTGCCCGCGGCTACGACCTTGACGCAACTGCCCGTGAACTCCTTGGGAGTCAGGACGATACGGTCGGCATCCTTCGCGGCGTCGCCCAGGATGTTCTCGAAATCCTCAGGGGTGAGGATATACTCCATGTTACCCGTGTAGAAGGGCATATTATAAGCGGCGTAGTTGTCACAGCCGATGAGGCCGGGGGTGCCCACGATGGTGCGCTTCTTGCCGTCCACCTTGACGCCGAAGATACCGACAAGGTAGAGCGCTTCGACATTGGTAGTACGCATGAAGGTAACGTCGATGGTGACCTCGTTGCGGCCCAGTTTGAGGGCACCTGCAGGGATCTTCATCTTCTTAAAGCAGTCGTCTACCCAGAAGTCGTTGATATCGTCGTTGTGCAGCTCCACGCCGTTGATCTTGTACTGGTTCAGCTCGGGGCGCTCACCCGCCAGGATCACGTCGAACTCGGGCATCTCGTCAATGAAGAATTCGTAGGAAAGCTGAAGCTCGCCGTACTTCTTGGTATCGTTGAGCTTAGCATACCAGGGCTGGAGCATACCGCCGCCGCGCCACTCGATGCCAATGTCCGAACGGATCTGTCTGTCTGTCCAAAGAGCTTCAGCCTCGTCGTGCCACTCCCCATCCTTCCAGCGCCACTTGCACCAGTCAAGAACGCAGACGTTGGGCTCGTGGGCAGCGTAGGGGAACTCGCCCGTCAGGGTCTCGGATGCTACCGTCTCATACTCGGTGACGGCGGGCAGCTCGTCTGGGGTCTTGGTGAGGACGAAGCAACGGGTGCCTGCGGCCTCCAGATCCATGCTGATGTAGTAGGTACCGCTGACCTCACCCGCAAGGGCAGAGGCGTCATAGCGATCACCTGTCTCCAGATCCCACTCCTCCACGGCATAACCGGCAGTAGCCTTGATAGCCAGGGTCAGATTCTCTCTGGGCTGACCGCGATCTGTGTTCAGTACCACAACGGCGTAACCGTCGTCACCGAAGTTCTTACGCACCTGAGCGAAGACCGCCTTCTCGGCCTCACCCTCGCCATTGGTGATGGAGACGAACTCACAGGCATTCTCGCGGATGGTAGCCACGAGGATTTCCTCGTCGTAGGGGATGGTGATTCCCTGCTCGGCCAGCTTGGCGGGCTCGTCGGAGGCGATGGCGTTGACATAAGTAGGAGCGTCACCGCAGAAGATGACCTTACCGCCGATGTCCATGAAGTCCTTGAGGAGGGCCAGGGTAGTAGGCCGGATGGTGAGCATATTGGAGACGATGACGGTCTTGTAGGTGGCCTGACCGACACGGAGGACGGGGGTACCGTTCACGGCGTCAACCGAGGCCATGCGGGACATCATTTCTTCTTCGCCGTAGTCGAAGTCAATCTGATGGTCAGTAAGATAGTGGAAAAGCTGAGCATAGCGATGTTCATAAGGCACCACGTCGGGAGAAACATTGAAAATCCAGGATGCCCAACCCACATAAGCCTGGCACCATACTGACTCAATGGGATTCAGAAGCAGGACATCACAGGCCGCCTTGCCTTCAGAGAGCACTAAACCCATGCGGGCGAAATAATCCTCTACCTTGCCATAATCCTTGTACCAGGGAGACTGATGGAGAATAGAGGCGGGGTAGTCGCGCTTGGACTCGCCCTCCATGGTGTACCAGGACAGATGCTGGCAACGGAGGTTGATGCCAAATAGCGCCTGCCAGTCACCCACGGTCTTGTGAGCCTTGAAGTCGAACTGCCATCCGGTACAGCCATACAGCTCTGATAGCAGCCATTTCTTCCCCAACTGACGGGTGGCTGAAGCCAGTTGTTTGACGATCCAATAGCAACGACTGTGTTCAGTCAACACATCCACGCCAGGGTAGCCCATGTACTCGTAGAAGCGCATGAGGGAGCCGTTGGGGACGGTCTGGTTCATGAGGCTGTCCTCATGGAGAACGTGACCCGTGAACTGGATGCCATGGTCATTGCACCAGTCGTTCAGAGGCTTGGCGAAACGCTCCAGGAAGAGGGCGTTGGCCAGATCGATGTAGTGGAGCTTGACAGGGGCCACGATCTCGCCGTTCTTACGGTAGAACAGTTCGGGGAGGATGGGACGGCAGGCAAAGCCGTAGCGGGTCTCAAACTCCTCGAAAATGTCGTCAGTCCATGCAATGGCGCAGGACATGACACCATCGTTTTCGCGAAGATTATCGAAGCAATGGCCGCGGTGAGGCTCGTCGGTGAAGATGCCCTTGATGCTCTTACCAAGGCGGTCTCCGCAGTGCTTGGCATACTCCTCGTGGGTCATCTCGATGAACTTATCGGTGGCCTTGCGGCTCATGGTATCGATGTAGGTGGTGCCGTTATATCCTGAGCTGGGGGCATCGGGGACGATGGCGAAGCGAAGAGCCTTCCACACACCGGGCTCATTTGCGGCAGTAGCGTCTAGCTCAGCGATCGCCTCCTTGACCTTGCGGGCGGCGCACTTACAGCAGGCGATGGACAAGGTGTCCAGCTCCTTGTAGGTATAGAGATTGAGGCCGTCCAGCTTGGCAACATAGAGAGCGAAGGATTCATCGTTCCAATCCACTTTGTCGGGGGCTGACTCGAAAACGTAAAGGGACTTCATACGGTACTGCGGATCCACGGTAACCTTACCGCCTGCGGAACCCGAGGGCCATCTGTCCTCGTCGTAGAGCCATGCCTCCATGCCATCCTCCTCGGCGGCGTCGGCCACCTCGTTGATGAGGTCAAACCACTCATCCCCCAGGTACTCGGTGATGAGACCTGCGCGGGAGTGCATGAAGTAGCCGCCCAGCCCCATCTCCTTCATGACGTGAGCCTGGCGCACCAATTCTTCCCCGCGAAGCTCGCCGTTCCAGGACCAGAAGGGCTTGCCGCGATAGGCGACCGAGGGGGATGCAAAATTCTGTATAATCTGCTTTCTTTCCATTTTCGTTCTCCAATCAGGAATAATCCTTTGGCTTAACTCCGAAATTCAAAGTGAATATCACAGAAATAGAAGATGTTTCTCAAAACATTCACTTTTTCTTTTTCTTGACAAAATCCGCTACTACGATACAAGCGAAACAACACACACCCAATACAACGCCTGTAAGAACAATTGTTATCTTAAGTTCGATTGGATACTCCTGCTCCACAGGCTTGTTGGAAACATCCGGTGTCTCGGCGGTCTCACCCTTAGTTGAGGGTTCATTCGGAGAGTTCGTGTCGGGAATGTTCGTGTCCGTAGTATTTGTATCAGGAGTGTTCGTGTCGTTCGTAGGTTTATTGGTATCCTCAAAGCCGGGGAGCGCATTGGATTCGTCGCGAGTGTCCACAGCAGAGCCATCGGCAGTCAATAGAGTATAAGTACCTGTAGTTACCTCAGCGTTTCCTTCACCTTCGGGGCAGACATACATATAGGAGAAACGATCATTGGGGGCGGTGTCGCCCAAATCCATGAATTCCATGATATTGCCTGTTAGGGTGGAGTTATCCGCCCACTTGAAGCAAAGGGTGGAGACGTGCCCGCTGATGCCTACAGCGTCCTTGGAAAGACGGATCACCATTTGATTGCCAGTCACGGTATAGAGCGCCTGCGCGATATGGGCACCTGCCCAACCGCCAGCCATGGATTCCACCGAAACATAGTGACCATCGCGGTGTCGGTTAAGGGCGAGGTCAAAGCCCTCCCAGCCTGTAGTGGGATTATTATCGATATCTACATAGAGATTCATCCAGTTCTGACCGTCGTCGATGATGAGATCTTCAGCGGTAGTGACAGCAAAGTAAAGGTACTCGCTATCCTGGGAAACCTTAGAGGTCACAAGATCGTTTCGACCAGTGTTATTGACATAGGTGAGATTGGCGAATGTACCGGTCTCATTACGCCACTCCACATCGCACACGTTGTCGCCGTATACAGGGCCTACATTATCCCACACGGTATGATTGGAAAGATCAATGGATACCTGTCCCGAGGCCTGGGTGACTGCTCCCGTCCCTTTGTATTGGCGGATGTAGCCAACCATCTGGTAATAGTAGTTGTCGCCGTATCCAACAGACTCCTCACCCTGACGGAGTTTCATGGGCTCTCCGTCACGTGAGAATTCGGTGTTGAACTGATCCACAAACTGGAAACCCAAATCGGTAGAGCCAGCAAAGGTGTCGTACCCCGAGCTGGTATGATCCAACCCTGCCGTCCACTCGTTCCATCCTGTGATCATGACCATGTTAGGATCGTAGTGCATGATCGCCTCAAACTGGGCAGCGAAGCCCAAGCCTGCACCGGAATCCATAGAGAAGCCATAGTCATTCTCGGGACAACGGGTAATCTTGATGCCGTCATAGGAACGCCCCTTGGAGGTGGTAGGATGGTGACCCATACAGAGAGCCAACTGCTCAAAGTTACCATTTATGTCACGACCGGGACCGCCAAGAGTGTAGCGGATGGTTTCCTTGCGCTGTGCGTATTCTTGCAACCAATTCCAGCTACCATCTTCGTCCGTCCACGCCCAGCAATTGCGGAGGGTGAAAGAGTCGGACATCCATTTCTCCAGTTCCGACGAGGGAGCCGTTAGGGGAAATTCATTGACCAGCGTCAAAGGCTTACCCTGATACTGGTAGTAGAGCTCACCGTACTTGTCAAACCCCTCTTCAGAGTACACGGAACCTTGTAGAGCACTCATAACAGCACTATAGCTGATACCGCTAAAAACACAGATATCAGGAGTATCGGTACCCTCGCGGCGCATTTCCAGCCAGGTATCCAGCAGAACTTGGAGTTCTTGGGGATAGTAGGCACCATTAGTGAAGTCCAGAAAAATGAAATCTACACCGGCAGCCTCAAGCTGGTAGGCATGCTTACGGAAGACCCACTCGCTGTTGCTTTTGTAGTAACCAAAGTAAGGTTCAGCCCAAAAGTAGCCGCCGCTATGACCGGGAGTTGTCAAGTGCTCGTTAAGGCCTTCCAGGTCGTTTTCCAAGAAAATGCGTGTGTTGTCCAGTATATCCTCTGTGTCGTGGAAACCGCGATTAAGAAAATAGAATAGACCGACTTGCTTCTCTTCGCGGATATCAATGCCCGTGGGGGTGGTACGGTCGCGGTCGTCGGTAGCGACCCAGGTAGTGTAGTCGATAGAGAAGCCCTTCGCGTCTGTCTTTTCCACTGTCAGATCGTTATGCTCAAAAGTCACGTTATCGATGTGACCTGCCATCTTATCAGCATAGATGGTGAAATAGCCTGCAGGACGAACGTCAGTAGAATCCTTGGAGGCAAGGGTGTTCCCATGTGCATCCAGTATTGCGATGCCTCCTGTGTAGCTATTGTAGGCAACCGAGCAGAGCAGAGTCCCGTCCAGATACAGCTCAATGACCGAAGCCTTGTCCTTAACTGTGAGTTTTCCCACCGAAGCGGGCTTGCTTGCCTTGACAGCAGCGGACAAACGGCTTTCGGGCTCAGAAACCGTTACTGTATCAGTTCCATCGAAGCTAAACCAGATACCACGGTGCTTAGCATCGGTGGCGGTGCGGGAGAGGCGGGTACCGATGGATACCTTCCCTCCCGTGACAACCGCATCCACCGACATCTCGCCACCGTAGAGGCCATAATCGTCACCCAAGAAGATCGATGAACCGAAGGAGAAGGTTTTCCCCTCCTTGCAGGACAGGGTATGGCCGTCGAAAATCATGTTGGTACGCAAGGAGGAGGTAGCCAACGCTTCGTCTTTTGAGTAAACAGTGATATCAGTTGCAGAAAAGTCGTAAGTGTAAGTCGTTTTGCCATGGGTCACCCAATCATAAGCTCGATCATCGGACGTAATATCCAAAGCATTCAGGGTGCTGCTCCCGTCGGCCAATGCCATGAGGGGGAAAGAAGTGACCAAAACTGCCAGCAGCAGTCCCAGTGCCACCCATCTATACTTTACGTGCTTCTTTGTAACGGTCATGGCGAACTCACTTTCTGACCTTAATGACAATAAAGCCTGCCGCACACAGAACAGCCACGATCATAATGGCGATGAGGATCCAGGTGATCAGAGAATTATCAACATCCTTGTCATTAGACTTGCTGGTGTCGTCGGATAACTTATCCGTGTTCGCCTCGGATTCGGGTGCATTGGTGGTATCGCCGTTAGGGGCGTTGGACTCAGGTTCGGTTTCAGGCTGAGTTTCGGGTTCGGTAACGGGATCAGTCTCGGGGTCTGTCTCGGGTTCAGTAACGGGATCGGTCTCCGGTTCGGTAACAGGATCGGTCTCGGGCTCGGTGGCATTCTCAATGGCATCGATCGATTCCTCGGCAGCAGTAAGCTTACTGTAATTGTTCACCAACACCTTTTTTTCCTCGGGCAAAGCATCATACAGTTCGCGAGCAATTTCAGCCAATTCCTTAGCCTCAATCACATTCTTCTCCGTTACCTTTGTGGGAAGCTTGCCTATAGCCAGCAAGGTCTGATAAGCAGCCTCAGCCATAACAGTAATATTGTCTACGCGCATATCAGCAGCACGGGTCGTCCAACCGATGTAGGATGCGTCGCTGGACAACAGAGGATCAGTATAAGTCGCCAGCTCCTTGCCCTCGGCATCGTAGAGTTTGGCTGTACCGAAGAACTTGCCCTCGGACTGGTGGCTACCGTAGACCTTGCCGGGATCCGATAGGGTTACCTGGCAGATCAATGTGTCGTTCACATATATGCGAATTTCAGAGACGGTATCCTCCACGCGGATAGTGTAAGGATAGGTAACTCCCTCAGGGAGAGAGAAGTTGATTGTATTATTCTGCAAATAAGAAGTTCCGCTTGCGTTCTCGTCATATGTTTTAATATTGACCCCAAGATTGGCATCACGAACATATAGGAACAATCCCGCCTGACCCGTGGAGGTATCGGGGTGACCATCAGCCTCGTAGTAAGCCGAGTTGGTCTTGGGTGCGCGGATGAATACGCCGGTCTGTACCAGACCTTGTGCCTCATGAATATCCAGCGAGAACTCATAGGCGCCTACAATGGGAGTAGCGGAATAGATCTGGGTAAAGACATGGGATTTCAAATGCAAGTTACCGTTGGCGGCTTCCTGCACATGGATAACACCGTCACCAATGGCATTATAGTCGCACACGAAAAAGTTAGGCATCAAAGTGGAACTGACATTGACATCTTTTTCGTACTCTTCAAAATCCTCTTCAAAAATCGTAATAAATTGTTTGTCTGTGGATTCATCGGTCTCGGGTTCGGTGGCGTTCTCAATGGCATCGATCGATTCCTCAGCAGCAGTAAGCTTGCTGTAATTGTTCACCAGGGCTTTCTTTTCCTCTGGTAGAGCATTATACAGTTCACGAGCAATTTCAGCCAACTCTTTAGCCTCGCTCACGTTATTCTCCGTTACCTCCGTAGGAAGTTTGCCTATAGCCAGCAAGGTCTGATAAGCCGCCTCAGCCTTAACGGAAATATTGTCTACGCGCATATCAGCAGCGCGAGTCGTCCAACCGATGTAAGAGGCATCACTGGACAACAGAGGGTCGGTATAGGTTGCCAGCTCCTTGCCCTCGGCATCGAAGAGTTTGGCTGTACCGAAGAACTTGCCTTTGGACTGGTGGTTACTGTATACCTTGCCGGGATCCGAGAAGGTCACGCTGCAAATCAAGGTATCGTTGACATGCAGGGTAATCTCCGCGCCGGTATCTACCGCACGGATCGTATATGGATATGTAACACCCTCCGGCAAAGAGAATTCCACAGTGTTGTTTTGAAGGAACGCAGTACTCGAAGCATTTTCGTCGTAGGTTTTAACATTGACACCAAGAATGGCATCACGAACGTAGAGGAACAATCCCGCCTGGCCTGTAGAGGTATCGGGGTGGCCGTCTGCCTCGTAAAATACCGCATCTGTTTTGGGCGCGCGGATGAATACACCGGTCTGCACCAGGCCTTGTGCCTCAAGAATGTCCAGCGAGAACTCATAGGCACCCACAATTGGAGTGGCGGAATAGATCTGGGTAAAGACATGGGATTTCAAATGCAGGTTGCCATTGGCGGTTTCCTGCACGTGGATGACACCGTCGCCAATGGCATTATAGTCGCATACGAAAAAGTTGGGCATCAATGTGGAGCTGACATTGACATTGTTTTCGTAATCTTCAAAATTCTCTTCAAAAATCGTGATGAATTGTTCGTCTGCGGATTCATCAGCTACTGCCAGAATCAAAAACATACCTGCCAATAAGAATACTGTTAATACGAGAGCAAATATTTTCTTCATTTCTTTATCCTTTCTTCTGAAACAAATCGAATTTGTTTACCATATGTCTGCTCATTTATTTAGTGAACCGTTGAACCGTAATCATTTGTTAAACTCTAACCTAGTTTTCAAGCATCACAACGCATAAGGTTTATTCCGCTTCATTCAGTTGCTTAAGGATCTTTTCCACACGCTTGTCAAAACCGGAGGCAGCGCGGTTATAACCGGAGGAAAACTTGTTCGCACCGCCTACCGATATACTGAACAGCTCTCGGAAACCTAACTCGCCAAAATATACAGCCATGTCATAAATACGGTGGCTGAATATCAAATGGAGCATTTCAGCAGAATCAGAGTCACGGACATTTCTCGTAGTCAGCATGGTATCATAGTAAGCAGGGCGGACGAGTTTCTGGGACAGAACCACGTAGAGCTCCAGCACACGGGAAAAAGCATCGTTGTCAAGCTCACCCACTGTGGTTGGCATGGAAAGGGTTGAACCGATATCATGGCTCCAAGCGGTGTGATGTTTCTGGTTCTTGTCGTACTTGGGGGCGGGAATAACACCATATTCCTCCTCCATCTGAGCGTTCAAGCTACGAAGCAAACTGGCCACCTCCATGAAATAGAAGGCACGGTTATCCACAAAAATGTTTGTTGCCTCGGGACCTTGATATTTGATATTGTCGTTATGGAATAGCGTGCGGGTCCACTCCAGCAGGTTGAGCGCCCGTTCCAAATCCGACTCATCCATTGCCAACTCGGGATGTTCCAGCTCTCGGCTACTATTGACAAATTTCAGATCTGCTGCGTAGAAGAAGGTATCCCAGGAGCCCGATGAAGCCAAAGCATAGGTATCCTCATCATTCCACACACCGTCTCCATTATCGGTAGACAACCCCTTTACGGTGGAAAGGAATGTTTCCATAGTCCAGTCACCGCTACGTACCAGATCATAAGGATTTGCAAGATTATAGTCGTTGTGGAGTTTTTTGTTAAAAGTCATGAGGTAGGTGACATCGTCGTCCACAAAATTAAAGGGACCATTCATGAAGAACACACGTCCGTCCAGGGCAAAATCCAGCGTGCCTGCGTCCCACCATTCAACGTCATAATCGATATCCAGATTCAAGTAGTTATAAAGTACGCCTGTAGTAGCCAATCCTGCTGTATAACCGGTAGGTTGAGTAACGAGCTGGAAATCCCCCGTACCGGCCTGTACTTCCCTTTGAACATGTCCTGATGCATTATCGGTATCAATAGGGATTAGAACGAAATTAAGGTTGCCATACTCCTCGAAGAGCGTATTTCTCTCCCAGACCGCATCGTTGATCACGCCGCTTCCGGTACTGTCTCCTGTATTGGCTACAGCCTCTACTTCCTCGGGATAACCAAACATATTGATGTAGAGCATTCCGATATCCCCCCCTTGCCAGTCCACCTCCCCGCGGAGAGCGGTTAGGGCATCCTCGACGGGGTCGACAGTCTCGACCTCACTAGTTACGGTGCCATCGACAGTATCACTCACAACAGGATCGTCAGTCTGACCTCCGCAAGCAGTCAACGGCAGGACCAGCATCAGTAGGGCAAGGATCATACAAAGGAGTCTTTTCGTTTGTTTCATGGTAGCGCTCCTTTCAGGGAACCGAACATGAGTTCCCAACATTAAATTCTGCGATTCAATGGCAAAAAGACGAAAAATGAGCGGCGAATCGCATTCCTGACTCAAATTTCATGTATTACATCGAAGTTGAAAGCCCCCAAAATCCGAGTGCTTTTGCCAAAAAAATCAAGCGTGCTCCGCATCCGCATCGGGTTCTAGCCTCTTGCGCCCGATCAGTACATAGGCCACAATGATGAACTGCACAACACCACAGATCATAGTCAAGAGAGGTGTCCCTGTTTGGTAAGTGTACCCAAAGGCGGTGAAAGAAAAGTCCTCAGTCATCTCGGTGAACACGATACCGAAGAGCATACCGGCCAGAGACCCGAGATTGAAGACGATCTGATAGAAGGAGGTAAACGCGTCCCGATTCGTTAGGGGCATATTGATGTACTGGAAGTTAGCGAAGGCTACATTATGTCCCACGCCGCCGAAATGTTGGGGCAAACGAACGATCAGCGCAAGAGGAACGTACAGAGGGATGGTCAAAGCCAGAGAACCTAATGTGACAGTGAAATCCCCTGGCTGAACAAAGCCATAGACGATCTGCAAGGGAGCAACGAGAGCCAAGGCGTAGGCAAACACCTTAAACCAAGATGTTCTCTCAATCCTCTTTCGCCAGAAGCTCATGAAGAGCATAAAGAATGGGCCGTAGAGAAAGATGATAATATTGTAAAAGGTCTGGGTCATGCCGATCGTGTCCAACAGGTAGTAGTTGAGCTGGGATGAGTAACAGTACATGGAAAACTGCCACAGGAATACAATGAGCATGGTGCGCATGAACTTCTTGTTGCGAATAGGAATGGAGATGATGTCCGTAAAGCGTGGGGAACGGACAACAGGATACTCCACTTCACGGGGTAATAGCAAGAAAACTACATTGATAACACCCAAACCGAAGGCAAAATAGCGCAGTGCCAAAATGAACCATTCAGGGAGGTTATCACAAAGCCAACCAGCGCAGAGCATGAGAATGCCCGACACAATGGCATTAAAAAACTGACTGACAGTCATATGGTAGGCACGCACCTCTTCCGGCTGGAAACGAATATGCCAAGCAGCGTAGCCCGCCGTGGCGATAACGTTAAAGAGGGATGCCAAAAAAGAAATCACAATCATGCACCCCAGAAGCAAAGTGTAATCCTCAATCAGCGCAGGGAGCAGAGTCAGTCCCGCCACGTTGAGAAGGTAGTACATGAATTTACAGACCGCGAGGAGCCACCGTCTTTTGGGAAAGCGGTTGAGGAGTCCCGGAGTGAAGAACACGAACATGGAGGCTAGGAAGGGGACGAAATTTAGAATTCCCACGCCCGTGATATCCACACTGTAGCTTTGTAAAAACTGGGTGTAAAAAATACCCGAAGTGATGTAAACCAAAAAATACTCCACAACGGTGTAGATCAGGACACAAACTCGTCCGCGAGCATCGGGATCGCGAAAGTTATAGACCTTACTGAAGGAAAGAGTCGAGCTCACAGAAATATCCATCCTAACTGTAGTAAAAGTAAGAAAGAACCGAATCACTTCATTATGCGTTTTGGTTAAGGAATTTAAAGGGCTTATACGCCAAGTTTTCTTTCCATTTTGCTATGATGGAGTGAATATCGGTTCTTCTTTTATCTCGGACCAGAGGCTTTTTATATCAACCTCTGTATCACGATCCTTATTTGCTACCCTGACTCAGAGCACCGGTGCGGTAAGTACCTTCGGTCTTAGTACACTCTTCTGCCCACAAAGCCGCTTGATAATCATAGACCTCCTGTGGAATCTCGGGTGTGCCTGCAGAGAAGTTAGGCAGAAGCATATCTCCCGCAGCCTTAGGATCAGTGCAGGCGGGGTCATTTCTCCAGATCTCACGTTCTTCCTTATTACGTAGGTTAGGAACCGCCATGGGAATACCACCCGCCAGAATAGAGCGGTAGGCGAACAGACCGGGGAGGAACATATCCAGAGCCTCATATACATCGATGGTGTCTGCGTCCTCATCACCCAGAATCTTCTTTATGAAATAGTACATGGAGAAGAAATCCGAACCGCCGTGACCAAATCCAGACGCATCGCCATCGACCTTGTGTTCAGGGAAATAGGAACGCAGAGAACCGGTTTCGTAACCGCCATCATACTCATCCTTATTGATATAAATCTTGCAGATATGACCATCACAAGCATCCTCGCGTCCGCACTCCATGCGTCCCTTGGAGCCGTACATAGTGTACCAAATGGAGTTCTTGTAAAGATCGCCGTGAATGGACTTGACAATACCACCGTTTTCGAGCGTCACCATCTCAATGCCGAACTGAGCACTCTTACGTCCGACACGCAGACTACGGGCATTTCTGGTAGCTTCAAAGCCCGTAACAGACACGGGACGAAGCTTTGTGGTATGGATGATAGGCCCCAGCGAGTGGGTACAATAGAAAGTAGAGTATCCGCTGTTGCGCCAATGGTCAGGCTCACCGTATGTAATGGAGTGCCAGATGGATTCGCAGTTATGGATGTATTCACCCTCGGCGTACTCGAATTCACCAATTTCACCGCTCTCGTAGAGCTTTTTCATCTCATAGGTGGCGGGCATATAGCAGTAGTTCTCACCGTAAGCATAGACCAGACCACTCTCCTCCACGGCCTCCACCAGTTCTACCGCCTCTTTCATGTTTTGCACAGGCAGTACCTCGGAGAAAACATGAAGGCCTCGCTTCAAGCAACGGATAGCGAAGGGGGCATGCTCATTGGCGTAATTGGCCAGCACCACGGCGTCCATGTCGTGCTCGATGAACTTGTCAAAATGATCGTAAAAGGTAATGTCAAGTCCTTCTGCTGCGGCACGCTGGGCGTCCAGTGCCTCTGGACTCTTATCGCAAATGGCCACTACCTCAGCGTGGTCGGCACGCTTGCAGTAGTTGATCATGCTTGTGCCACGGTAGGCACCCAAAACTCCAATTCTAACTTTTTTCATAAGAGATGATTCCTTTCTATTGGATAGAATAGCGTGTATGGCTAATCGTAATTTGACTATCCGTACAGCATTTTTATTATACCATAGATTTTTTGAATAGTCAGTAGGTAAAATCTACTTGTTTTTTTAAAATCGTTACCTCAAGGTTGACTTCCAAAACAAATTGTGGTATACTAAAAATATACTACTCCAAGGAGGAGCTTTTATGGTCAAGCAGAACATTTGCCGCTTTGTTCCTCGCGAAGTCAACGACCACAGCATTCATACCGTCCATTTTGTTCTGGAAACGAAGGAACAGGTCTATACGGGCCTGCATTTGAAGTCACTCTATACAGTCTATCTCGTTACCCAAGGGGAAGGTAAGTTCCACACCAAGGGAGAAATTCGTACTGTTACGGAAGGTGATGTATTCTTTTCTTTCCCTTCTGAACCCTTTGCCATCGAGTCTGTGTCGGATTTTCAATATATGTACATCAGTTTTCTTGGTGCTCGGGGTAATCGACTTCTTGACAAGCTGAGTATCTCCCCAAAAACCCCCATCATGAAGAGTTGCAAGGATCTGGCTACGGTCTGGAAAAATGGAATTTGCTTTCACTCAGAATTGTCGGACATTGCCAGCGAAGCAGTCCTGCTCTACACCTTCGCCTATTTGGGTGAGCAAATGTGTTGCTTCCCATCGCATGAGGATGGGGTAAATGACGTAGTCTCCATGATCCAGAAATATGTGGACGAGCATTTTTCTGACTCCGAGTTTTCGCTGGAAAAACTGGGAAGTGAGTTGAAATATAACAAAAAATACCTTTCCAATGTGTTCAAACGGCATGTTGGAGTGGGAATTGTTGAATATCTCCACACGGTGCGTATCCAGCACGCCTGCACCATGCTGAAGCAAGGCTTTACAAGCATCAGCGACGTGGCCCTGCGGTGCGGCTATCCCGATGCCCAATATTTTTCCACCGTCTTCAAGCGGAAGATGGCTATATCCCCCCGTGAATATCTGGCGTTGGTGAAAGAGACATCATCTCCTTGAACCACGAGCCTCGGACAATGTTTAAGTTTCAGGTAGATTCTATCAGAACGCCACCGCCCCCGTCAAGCGTTACAGGGGAAAAAGTATCGCTGAAAATTCATAGAGCCGATTTGGTTGACAGAAAAACTGTCTTTCAAATCGGCTCTTTTTTCATGACATGACTGCAATACTTTTTCCTTTTTCCCTTGACGGCTTCGGTGGGTTCTGATGGTGGGAAGGTGTAAAGAGAGAATGGAGGAAAAGAATAGGTTGTAAAAGATTGTGAAAACTTGGAATTGGTTGAAAAGATGTGAAAGTGTTTAGGCTAAGGCATCATGTCCGTGACCACAAACAAGCGTTTGCACGAGCTGGAGCAGCAGCAAGGTGAGCTGGAAAAGGAGATCCTGATCGAGCAAAGCAAGGCGGTCGTGAAAGTTCCCGAAAGCGCGATCCGTGAGTATTACGCGGAGGCACTGAAAATGGAGGGAGCTATGCTGATCAATCTGTTCATCCGCAAGATCGTACTCTACAACGACAAAATAGAAATCCACTTCAATACGCCGCTACGGAACGGCCCTGACGATGATCGGGGCTGTTCCTTTTTTGTTGGTGTGAGGAATTTGCCGAGGACTTCAATGCAAAAGGATGAGGAGGGGTGTTGGACGATACGGATAGAGATGTGGGCCTGATTTCGATACTTTATCTTGACAAATTCAAAGTGATATGCTACAATACACTCGAAGTGTTATTGGTAGAGCCCATCAAGGTGTTCGACATATTCGGGTAATGGCTCACCAAAAACAACCTAACTCGAACACTTTCGGGTTAGGTTGTTTTTGTTTACTCGTCAGGAGCGGCACGGCGTGCGAAGCACGCATGGGTTCGGTTTCGCCGCTCGGAGATCTGCAAGCTCGCTTGCAAGGCGTAGAGCGTGCGAATTTTCGCGAAGCGAAATTCCCGTGTTCGACATATCCAAGCAATGGCTCACCAGAAACAGAAAAAGCACTGCAATAGCAGTGCTTTTTCTGTTTCTGTCGAATTTGTTGAGCGAATCTGAGCCCCGCCAAGTCCCCAAGGACTTGGCAAAGCGTGCGCACGATGTTTCGGGGACAAGTTTTTTCTTATGCGCACGCAGGGTTTCAGATTCCCGTACGGGTCACCAAACGTAACAAATCCGAACTATTTCGTCAATCGAAATAGTTCGGATTTCTTTTTTCAATCATATCGCCGAGGATGAAATCATCCTCGGCGATCGTTAAAATCTTATTGTCGGTACGTCTTACGACTCTAACCAAATTTCCCGAATACTTTGAATTTCAGCCTCGGTGACACCGATGTGGAGCAAGTAGGACTGAATCTTTTCTTGAAGCGTATCGTCGGCATCGCCGTATTCATCAAAGCCCTTCACCAATCGGTTCATGTTGATGATGAGCAGGGAGAATTCGGCTTCATCAAAAGCACCCTGCTGGGAGAAGAAGGACGCGTAATATTCATGTCGCAGGGTATCCTCATCCACCCCAAGAAGTCCGAGGATCAAAAACGCCGTCGTTCCGGTGCGGTCACGTCCCATGGAGCAGTGGAACAGGATGGGATAATTTTCCTTGTATGCGAAGGTTGCGACGGTTTTGCGAACAGCTGCGTGCATCTCCTCCTCAAAAATATGCTCGTACCATTGCATAGGGACAGAAATATGTTGCACAGTCTGACCCAAGGGAGTAGTGGATCCCCCGCGCAGGTCAAGATCCGTGCGAATATTCAGTTGATGCAAGGCAACCGCCAAGCCCTCAGCGGTAATGCTCTCCAGTTGGGCGGAGCGGTAGGCCAGATTCTGTTTGACCCGCTTACCGTCCACGGTGATATAGCCGCCAATATCCCGCACGTTGGAGACACCGTCCAGCTTGATAAAACGAGGATAACCCACCTCGGTTGTAAAGGTCTGCACGAGGGAGGCCTCATCCTCCGATCTCACCTGCCAGAAATATTGGGTACCAACATTCAAATTGTATACATCAGCACAGGTATCGGTCACGATGATTTCCTGAGCGTGGCTCATATCCCGGTTGGTAGAGATGCAAACCGTATATTGCTTCCCTTTCGTCCCCTTTGCATCCGACCAGACAAGGCTGACAGGAGGCGGGGTGCAATGCTCGCCCTGCATATATCCGTAATTCGGATTCTCTATATCAGAAAGCGGAGCCTTAGCGTGGTCGCAAATGCAATCGGCAGCCAAAATAACGTGGGAATCTCCGTCGTAAGGAGAGATCAGAGAAAGGCTGCTTTTCTCGTCGGTATACGGTATCGTCACGTCCTCATAAAGGAAAGCGCGACCTTCGTAATTGTAAACGTCCATGATCTTTTCTCCGTTCAAGATATACGTGGGCAGGCGAGCCTCGGAGATTTCGGTCACGCATCGCAGAGCTACCCGCAAGCGCAGAGAATGAACACCCTCTCCCAACACAGTCACGTCAACGGCAACACTTTCGTTTTGAATCAGCGTGGAAAGTTGATCCCGCACGAACCCTACCTTATCCTCGACGGACTCAGCGCAAATGAAATCCGCACCTTCTACAGCTTTTCCTGCGGCCTCCAGCAGCTCCGTGGCCTCCTTGGAGAGCGTAGAATACACGAAGGGGATATCAATGTGGAGTATGTAATTGTCCCGTTGGGTCACGCCCCGCACCAGCAGACGGTAGGTCTCTCCTTCGATGAGGGCATCATTCATGTCCATGAAAGCGTTGACCAGCATATGAGAAAAGCCGGTTTCGTTCATGTCGAGCATTTGCGGCATCAGCCACGTGATCGCTTCATCGTCAAATTTGGTATCTTTTCCGATGACGGCGTACTCTATGCGATCTATCCCTTCCGCGCAGGTAAGGCGATTGTCGGTCAAAAACAGAATGCCGCTTGGGTCAAAGGTCTCTTGCCATTGGCCCATGGAGTCGTGGGACGCGCCGTATTGGCCGTCCGAGGTATCCAGCCACGCCCCCGTAATGGCGGGAATCACGGCCGTGTGCTGCTGCACCACCTTGGTACCATCAGGCATGGTTGCGGTTACCTTGTATCTCAAAGAGCCTGCGGAGGTAGTGGTGTTTTTTCGATAGGACGCACCGGTTACGACGATCTCTGCCCGAATATCGGCAGAGGTAAGGCGAGACGCGATCATTTCGGCAATCGCATCTACGGCACCTTGCTGATAGAAACAATTTCCAATGACTTCGTCAACGAGTAGGAATTTGTCCGGATTGATGGTAAAATCGATGCTCTGCACATAGCAATCGGCTTTGTTCTTGTTGCGGAAGTACATTTGAAATCCGCGAATATAGCCGTCGCTGTCCGCGATATCCGCGAAATCCTCCATACCGAGATCCACCGTAACCCATTTTTTCGTAGCCCCTGCCATGGAAGCGCAGGAGTTGACGAAGGCGGCGTTGTTGGTCTCCGCTGTCGGAAGGATACGCATGGAACTGCTCGCGGCTTCGGCCGTTGTTTTGAACGTCAAGGTCATGCCCGTCACGGAGGATGCCAGGATGGGGGTCGCCAGGGTTACCGTAACGCCACCCTGATCCAAGCCCTTGGAGGACATGAGATATGCACCGCCATCCTCGGTGTCCACGTAGCCGCAATCCGTGCACGCGGCCACATCGTGACAGCTGAAGCCGATTTTCGTAGAGGAGATGACATACGATCCATTGGTCGCGGTGAAATCCAATTTGACTTGGCCGGAATCGCCCGTTCCCTCGGTTTGTACCGTGCAGGTTTTTGTTCCCGGATCCGCATAGGCAGGCACTTCAAAGGAAAGATCCTGGTAGACCTCACGCTCGGGCTTGGGCAGCGATTCGTCGGTTTCGGTCTTGGAAGAGGACACGGGTTCCGTAGAAGCGGAGGTATTCGATTCTGTATCATCCGTTTCATTCCCTGTACAGGCGCACGATGTCAGAACAAACCCGGCAATTGACAGGACAGATATAACTCTAACAAGTTTCTTCATGGATAATCCTTTCCTTGTATATCTTTATATAGATCTGCAGGATCCACAAATGCAGTATACCACAATTTTTGCAAAATTTCAAGAGAAAAATATATTTTTAACCGAAAGCATCGGAATGTGGAGTGAATCCAAGCCAAGAGACACAAAAAAGCATTTCGATGCCGATTTGAAGGCAGCCAAAAATCCCGACGATTCTCTGCTTGAGGATCGTCGGGATCTACTGTTATGTCATGCTTCGGTGATGTTTTTCACGCAGTATCTGAGAGAACTCCGTCACGTCGGACACCGCGGAAAGCGAAAAATCGGGTCTTTATTTCAGCAGAGAGATTGCATCGGTGATGTTCTTCTCAAAAGCCTCACGACCGTATTTATCCACGTCTGCCTTGTTCTTCTCACCATGGGTCAGGCATCCCGCACCGTTGATACAACCGCCAACACAGGCCATACCCTCGATGAAGTTTCCGCCCAGAGCGGCCTGGCTCTTACTGAGCTTGAGAAGCGCCATACGGCAGGCTTCAATACCGTCGCAAACAACGGGCTTGATCTCGAAGTCGATATTCTGCTCCTTCATTGCCTGTACTGCCGCATCGGTCAGACCGCCGCTTCGAGCGAAGATACGGCCGAAGTAGGAAGCATTATCCAACACGCCCTCCTCAAAAGTAGACAGGTCGAAATCGCGACTATCGAAAAGCGCCTGCAGTTCTTCAAAGGTGAGAACGGTATCCACCCAAGGCTTGACCGACTCCAGCTGTGCCTCAGCCTTCTTGGCAGTACAGGGACCGATGAAGATAACTTTGGAATTGGGTGTGGTTTCCTTGATGTACTTAGCCAGCACAGCCATGGGCGACATATTGTGAGAAATGTGCTCCACGAGATTGGGGAAGTTCGCCTTGATGTACTGTACAAAGGCAGGACAGCAGGAACTGGTGAGCAGTCCCTTTTCGGAAAGCTCTTTAGCCTCGGCCATGGCTACCATATCCGCGCCCAGAGCCGCCTCGATCACGTCGTGGAAGCCCAGCTTCTTCAGGCCTGTGATGACCTGGCCCAGTTTGGCATAAGAGAACTGGCTGGAGATAGAGGGAGCCACAACGGCGTAGACCTTGTAGTTGCCGCCGCGGGTGTTGCGTTCGCTCTTCTTGAGAATGTCAATGGCGTTGAGCATGAAGGACTTGTCGGTAATCGCACCGAAAGGACACTGGTATACGCAAGCGCCGCACTGGATGCACTTGGAGTTGTCGATCTTGGCCGCTTTTTCCTCATTCATGGAGATAGCCTTGACCTTACAAGCGTTCTGGCAAGGACGCTTGCGATGAACAATGGCGGTGAAGGGGCAGACCTTAGCACAGGCACCGCACTCCTTACACTTAGATTTATCAATGTGAGCCACATGGTCACGATCGAAGGTCAGTGCGCCGAATTTGCAGACATCCTCGCAACGGTGAGCGAGACAGCCACGGCAGGCGTTGGTAACCTCGTAGCCGCCGACGGGACACTCGTCACAAGCGATCTCAATAACCTCAATGACGTTGGGATTCTCCTTGTCGCCGCCCATGGCCAGTTTGACGCGCTCCCCCAGAATAGCGCGCTCCTTGTAAACACAGCAACGCATGGTAGGTTCTTTTCCGGGAGCCAGCTTTTTGGGAATATCCATCATATTCTCGAGAAGCTTGTCTTCCCACGCGAGACGAGCCACTTCACGAAGTACTTTATACTTTAAGTGCTGAACTTTTGTGTCGAATTTACGCATGATTTTCTCCTTAAAAATAACTGACCTTAATACGTTTACCCATTTTTCTCAAGCATTCCGAAAGCTCCTCAACAAGGTTCATCTTAATGTTGAAGTTAATGGGGAGGTCGGGATTCTGGTGGGCGGGGTTGACGGCTCTGCCCACGTAGAAATTGATATCGGTGGCTTCCTCAAACAACAAACGGCTGATGAGAGATGCGCCGTCCTTCTTGAAATTCCAGTCCTCGTAGAGAGCGTTCTCTCCCAAGTAGTCCTTAGCGTACTGAATGACTTTATTCATGGTGATAACACCTTCCGTCACCAGATCCACGCCCTCGATGTAGGCAATGGGAGGAATATCGCTCCGCTCGAAGCTCAAGCTGACCTGCACCTTTTTGCCCAGGTACTTGGCAGCGATGGAGGACGTAGTGCCGCCACAGATGATGTGCTTCCCTTCTTTAGAGAAGAACAGAGACATCATGCGTCCCGCATCGTCTCGGTTGGAGGGGGGACCGAACAGAATATTCATAGGCTCGCGCTTACGGATCTTGACCACGCAGGCGGTAGTGTCGTCACCGGGCTTGTGACCGTAGAGCTTGTCACACTCGTCTACCAGCATGGTGGAAAGATTCTTCGCAGTATATCCGCCGGCTACGAGCGCTTGCATGAAGCCTGCGATCTCCTCACGCTTCCAACCAAAGTTGTATTTACCGCCCATGCCGGCATGGGGACAGCCGGCGCTCATGGCGATGAACACATCATCCTCTTGCAGGCGAATGGTGGATTTGTAAATCTTTTTGCCACCGATATTCATTTCGGTCTTGGGATAATCGTACTGTTGGTAATCCCGAATGACGATGACGTGAGGATTATCGTACTGAATGATCTCTGCCGTCTCGTTATTCTGAATATGCATAATGGTAAATGTGGAGTACGCTACCCCACGCACCGAGCAAACGGGCAGGGTGGCGGCGATGGTGGACACGCACTCCTCGATGGGAAGGCCTGCCGCCATCATGGTGGAAATAATCTTGGAGGTCAGGGTGGAAAGAATACTCGCTTTCACGCCCGATCCAAGACCGTCTGCCAGCACGATCACAGTGGAGTTTTCGTTTTCTTCCACCACATCCACGTGGTCACCGCAAAGCTCCTCACCTACATGATTGATGCTTTTATAGCCAATATCTGCGCACAAATCATTCATCGCCGATAGACTCCTTTAGCTTGGTCAGGGCGATCTTGGTTTCAGCGGCCGTCTCGCCCAAGAGGGACGCGATCTCCTGTACGATACGCATCTGCTTTTCCACCACGGTATCCGCAACCTCAACAGTCTGCTTATTGATGCGAGCCTTCTTTTCTCGCTCAGCCTCGTCATCCGTAATGTCCCGCATAATACCTACCAAGAGGTGAGAATCGGGGTCGTAGACCACGGTCTGCTCCACGTACTTCTTGTACTCGGCAAGATAGACTCGCTGGTCCCGCACACTACGACCACTACCCATGACCTGAGAGAATACGGTGGGATCCAAAATACGGATCACAGGCTCACCCAGCACATCGGAGGAGGAGCGAATGTTCATGATCTTACGGGCGGCGCGATTGACCTGCTGAACCTCCAGGTTCTCATTCAGCACAATGAGGCCATAGGGGGTATTGCGAACGATGGTATCCGAGAAACTCTCGGCCTTATCCAACAAGTTGGGCAGGCACATGGAGGCCTCGGCCTTGCCATGAATGATGGCGATTGCCTTTTCACGGCAGGAATTATAGCCACAGGTACCGCAGTTCAGCTCGTCGGAGGGCTTGAATTTGCCCATCTGACGGAGTACCGACATGATCTCCGTCTCAGAGGGCTGCGTGAGTTTATGCGCGATCATGGTAAAGTTCTTTTTGAGGCTCATGGGAGCGGGCTGTTTCACGTCAAAATCACGCTCTCCCGCGTAACCTGCAACGGTCACATAGTCTTTGATCGGAGAACTTCTGTGATACTTCTCCATGACGGGACCACCGATGCAGCTACCCACGCAGGCAGACATTTCGATGAAGCACTTGTGGATCTTACCGCTCTCAATATCCTTAAGGGCTGCAATACAGTTTTCCACACCATCCAGTGCGAGATATGTATATTTGGAAGCATCCTGAGCCATAGTCTTCAGAACACCACCTGTCGTCGGGAAAAAGCGAGCGCGGCTTGCGGAGGTATTGTCCAGCTCTTGCTCAAGCTCTATTCCTTCGGCCTTAAACCAGTTGGTCAGCTCTTCAAACGTGAGGACAGCATCCACGATACCTTCATAGTACTCTGCCTCGTCCTTTTTGGCCACGCAAGGACCGATGAACACGGTCTTAGCCTCCGGATTTCTTGTCTTGATGGCTGCACAGTGCGCCTGCATAGGCGACATAACGTCAGCCAAATACTCCAAGCAACCGGGGAAATATTTTTGGATCAGAAGGTTAATCGAGTGACAGCAGGAGGTGATGATGATATCTCTCTGTTCCTCGCGAAGCATACGCTCGTACTCGGTCTTAACAATCGTAGCGCCAATGGCGGTCTCCTCCACGTCAGCAAAGCCCAGTTTTTGCAAAGCGCGGCGCATGGACTCGATGCCGACACCTTCGTAGTTGGCGATAAAAGAGGGCGCCAGGCTCACGTAAACGGGGGCACCGCTCTGAAGCAGAACCCGCGCCTTTTCGGTGCCGTCTACAATCTCCTTGGCATTCTGAGGACAAACGACAAAACAATGACCGCACAGAATGCACTCATTGCCGATGATGTGAGCTTGGTTCCCCGAAAAGCGAATGGCCTTTACAGGACAGTGCCGAACACACTTATAGCAGTTCTTACAGTTGGATTTTTTGAGCGTCAAGCAGTTAGCCACAATCATCACATCCTTTCCTTCTCAATCACGTCAAGAATATTTTTCGTAAAGAATTCATTGAAATTCTCTCTCGTCACGCCAACGAAAACGTCATCGTTTACCTGAATGGTCACGCCGACGCGGTTACACTTTCCGATACAGAAGCTACCCGAAAGCACGACCTCGTCCTCAAGGTGATGTTCCTCCACGGCTTTCTCCAAAAGCACCACGATATCGGCAGAACCCTTGATATGGCAAGACGAACCAACACAAACCTGAACGAACAGCATAATCGTTACCTCTTAAACCTTTGCAAGAATTTCATTGGCGAAGAATTCTTCCACCGTGTCAGGGGAGACTGAGTGGAAGGTGTCATCTACGGTGACACACACACCCTGCTGGCACTTACCCATGCAGAAGGTGCCGCCAAGTTCAACCTTCTCACCGAGATTATGCTCAGCGATCAAGCGCTGCAACTGCGCGACGACCTGACGCGAACCCTTGATGTGGCAGGAGCTACCGATACAAACCGTAATTTTCAGCATATTTTTACCTCGCATATTCATTTTCTGTTTTATTTGTTGTATTTTTGAAAGTTCTTGAAGCGGGATAGGGGAAAACCTCTTGTAGGAAGTTTTCCCCGTGCATTCTCACGTTCCGATTACTGATAATCAACAACGTTGACCCAGCTCATAAGAAACTCGCGCTCTTGCTCGTTACCCTTGACGGACTGGGAAGCGGCCACGATGGGCATCCACTTCTGCACGTACTGTTTGGCGGTACCGCTCTTTTCGCAGAAAGTATTCAGGTAATATTCTGCGGAGGCACTGTCGCCGCTCAGCCAAAACAAAAGGTACGTGCGGGCTACGTCGGCAGAGGCGTTACCCTGCGTGGCGTGAGACCAATCCAAAACGTAAGGAGTACCATCCTCGGCGATAATGACGTTGGAAGGATTGAAATCGCCGTGGCAGACCTTATTATGCTTGGGCATGGACTCCAGGCGGGTGTGGAGATCATAGCGGGTGGTCGCATCAAACTCGGTCTCGGAGATCTTGCGGCTCATCTTGTCCTTCAGCTTATTCAGGAGAGGACAGGTCTTTCCGTGTATCCCCATCTGGATATCCACAAGAAGATTGATATACTCATTTCTCTTGTCGGTATCGTCACCGGTCTCGGCAATCAGTTGAGCCAGCGTCTTACCCTTGATGTATTCGGAAACGATCGCCCACTTTCCCTCAATCATGGTGACTTCCAACACCTTGGGAATATGCAGACCCGTTTCTTCGATACGAGCCTGGTTAAGAGCTTCGCTCAGGACGTCTGCCTTGGAGTATTCTGCATTGAATACCTTCACGCAACGGTCGCCGTCACGGTAGACGGTTTTATTGTTTCTGACTGCAATCACTCGATCCAGATTCATGATTCATTCCTCCTTTGATTAAGCTCTTTTGCCCTTGTGATAGGGAGCCTTGATGGCATCGGGAGCATCTACGGTCAGCACCACAGGGGGCATATCCGCCTCTACGAAATGGTTCCCGTAGTAGGCGTTGAGGTACATCTGCTTGATCTCGCTCATGAGAGGATAGCGGGGGTTGGCACCGGTGCACTGATCATCGAAGGCCTGCTCCACCATGTCATCCAGACGAGCCAGGAAATCAGCCTCGTCAATGCCATAATCCTTGATGGTAGCCTTGATGCCTACGCGGGCCTTGAGATCATTGATGGCCTTGATGAGATTCTCCAGCTTCTCCTCCTCCGTAACACCGCCCAGATTCAAATGATCGGCGATCTCGGCGTAGCGAGTCAAGGTGTGAGGATGATCGTACTGGGAGAAGGTACCCATCTTGGCGGGAGCCTCGAAAGCGTTGAAGCGAAGTACTTCCTCGATCATCAGCGCGTTGGCCACGCCGTGGGGCAGGTGATGGAATGCGCCAAGCTTATGGGCCATGGAGTGACAGATGCCCAGGAAGGCGTTGGCGAAGGCCATACCGGCAATGGTAGCGGCATTGGCCATCTTCTCGCGAGCCTCCACGTCGGTCTGGCCGTTGTCATAGGCGCGAGGGAGGTACTTAAAGATGTTCTTGAGTGCCTGGAGTGCCAGACCATCGGTATAGTCGGTAGCCAGCATGGCGGCGTAGGCCTCCACGGCGTGGGTCACGGCGTCGATACCCGAAGCGGCGGTCAGACCCTTGGGGGCGGACATATGGAAATCCGTGTCGATGATGGCCATATTGGGCAGAAGCTCATAGTCGGCCAGCGGGTACTTGATGCCCGTCTTCTCATCCGTAATGACCGCAAAGGGAGTAACCTCGGAGCCCGTACCGGCAGAGGTGGGAATGGCGATAAAGTAAGCCTTCTCACCCATCTTGGGGAAGGTGTAGATGCGCTTTCGGATGTCGATGAAGCGCATGGCCATGTCCATGAAGTCAACCTCGGGATGCTCGTACAGCACCCACATGATTTTGGCCGCATCCATAGCAGAACCGCCGCCCAGGGCAATGATGGTGTCAGGCCGGAAGGCCTTCATCTGTGCTGCGCCCTCGGTAGCGTTGGCCAGAGTGGGATCGGGTTGAACGTTAAAGAAGGTCGTATGCTGAATGCCCATTTCATCCAGTTTATCGGTAATGGGCTTGGCATAGCCGTTCTCGTACAGGAAGGTATCGGTGACAATGAAGGCTTTCTTTGCGCCACGAACGGTTTTGAGCTCGTCAAGGGCTACGGGGAGGCAACCCTTCTTGATGTAAATCTTCTCGGGGGTTCTGAACCAAAGCATATTCTCTCTCCTCTCGGCCACAGTCTTAATATTGAGCAGGTGCTTGACACCCACGTTCTCGGAAACGCTGTTACCACCCCAAGAGCCGCAACCCAAAGTCAAAGAGGGTGCGAGTTTGAAGTTATACAGGTCGCCGATGCCGCCGTGGGCGGAGGGAGTATTGACGAGGATGCGGCAGGTTCTCATACGAGACGTATAGGCTGCCAACTTATCCTTTTCGGTAATCTCGTTGATGTACAGGGAGGAGGTATGACCGAAGCCACCGTCCTCAACCAGTCTGTCGGCTTTGTCCAGAGCCTCGGCAAAGGTCTTGGCCTTATACATAGCCAGCACGGGAGAGAGCTTCTCGTGGGCAAATTCTTCAGACAGCTCCACGCTTTCCACTTCACCAATGAGGATCTTGGTGCCTGCGGGCACGGTCACACCGGCCAGCTCGGCGATACGAGAAGCCTTCTGACCTACGATGCGAGCGTTCAACGCGCCGTTGATGAGAATGGTCTTGCGAACCTTCTCGGTCTCGGCGGGACTGAGGAAATAACAACCGCGGGCAGCAAACTCGGCCTTGACCATATCGTAAATGCTCTCAAGAACGATGACCGACTGCTCGGAAGCACAGATCATACCGTTATCGAAGGTCTTGGAGTGGATAATGGAGTTGACGGCCAGCAGAATGTCAGCGGTCTCATCAATGATGGCAGGGGTGTTGCCTGCGCCTACACCCAGAGCGGGCTTACCGCTGGAGTAAGCGGCCTTGACCATGCCGGGACCACCGGTAGCCAGAATGATATCGGCCTCCTTCATGACGGTATTGGTCATGTCCAGCGAGGGAACGTCGATCCAGTCGATGATGCCCTCGGGTGCACCTGCGGCCACAGCAGCCTCCAGAATAAGCTTGGCGGCGGCAATGGTGGAGTTCTTGGCACGGGGGTGAGGGGAGATGATGATAGCGTTACGGGTCTTGAGGGCCAGGAGGCACTTAAAAATGGCGGTAGAGGTGGGATTGGTAGTGGGAATCACGGCGGCAATAACGCCGATGGGCTCGGCAATCTTTTGGATGCCGTAGGCTTTGTCTTCCTCGATCACGCCACAAGTCTTGGTATCCTTGTATGCGTTGTAGATGTACTCAGCGGCGTAGTGATTCTTGATGACCTTGTCCTCCACGATGCCCATGCCCGTCTCAGCTACGGCCAGCTTGGCGAGGCTGATGCGTGCTTTATCGGCGGCGGTGGCTGCGGCCAGGAAGATCTGATCCACCTGCTTCTGGGTGTACGTGCTGAATATCTTTTGGGCAGCTCTGACGCGGCCTATTGCGTCCTGCAAAGCTTCCACGCTGTCCACGATTTCATATGTTTTGAGTTCCATTTTGTCTATGTCCTCCTATATTGATTTACTGATTTGGTTATTGAGATACGCCAGGGAGAGAGCCAGATTTTCCTGCTTCAAAAGCACGCCGTCCGGGACCTTTAACGAGCAAGGAGCGAAATTCCAAATGGCTTGAATCCCGCTTTCCACCAGTTTGTCGCAGACGTTCTGGGCGGAGCCTTGCCCCACCGTGATGATCCCCAGCTTTACGTCGTGTTCTTTACAGTAACCGCCGATATCCTCAATGGGCAGGATGAATTTTGCGCCTTTTCTAACTTTCATGGCCTGTTCATTGCAGTCAAAGCCCGCAATGATCTTTACACCGAATTCCTCAAAGCCGTCAAAATCCAAAAGCGCTCTTCCGAGCTTCCCTGCACCGACCAATACGGCGTTCGTCAGCCTCTCATATCCGAGATGACGTTCCAGATCGCAGATCAATTTTTCCCGTTCGTATCCGATTTTGGGTTTTCCCGCGCCACTGACAGCCGCAAGATCCTTACGCACCTGCACATCGCCCAGAGAAAGCCCCTTGGCTATGGCGGTAGCCGAGATCGTTGTGCCGCCCTCGGCGGGCAAGTTTTTCAAATACCGGACATACAGCGGAAGTCTTCCCAGTGTTGCTTTAGGAATAGAATATCCGTTCATGCGCCACCTCCTTGGTTTGTACGGATATATTCTATCACATCTTTTTACTTTTGGGAATAATTAAAATGTTATATCGGTATTATGCATATCGATATAACTCCAATCGATACGCCGAATATCAATAAACAAACGAATCATATAGATAAAACCACATATGACGGGATCACAAAACAGGAAGGCAGGAGGACAAATGATCTTCCTTTTTGCATTCTATTTGATGAACTTTCGTTTTGCCTCGCACAGAGACGTAATGAAATCTTTATCCAGTTTCGTGAGTTTGTAGCTCTTGTGGTAGATCAGGACATCCTTGTAAATCTTTTTGTTTCCCTCGCAAACACGTTGCACGAGATTGTATCGGTTCAATATTTGTTGGGAGGCAGGAGATACCCACATAAACGTTTTGGGATTCTCCGAAAGAAGATCGAACTGACTCGCCCGTTCGAATACGAAAATACGTTGCCCGATGTTATCGGGAATCTCCTCACGGAAGACCTTGGACATAGCAAGTGTAGGCACATAAGGGTCTGCGTGAGCGATCTCGATGTAATCGGAGAGATCATCGTAGGTAATGGTTTCCTTAGAGGCCAAAGGATTGTCTCGACTCATAATAAGTACATAAGAAAATTCGGCTACCAGCTCGCAAGTAAATCCCTTTTCCTCCAACATGGTTTTATAATACTTATCGTAATTCTCGGAATAGCGGATGATACCCAGCTTATATTCATTTTCCACCAGCTTTTTGATGGTCTTCTTGGAGTTGGTTTCCTTATAGTAAATCTCCACATCACTATCCCCAATATTTTTGGAGAACTCGGCTAATGCCGTCGAAATATAGCACGCGCGTGGAACAGATATAGAAAACTTTCGTTTTTTATGGGAACCGTCGCGGTAGGATTGCTCAATTTTCTCAATGCGATGAAGAATATCCCGCGCATAGTCCATAAACTCCTCACCATCGAGAGTCAGCACCATACCCTTTGCGCTTCGCTGGAAGATGGTGATACCGAGATCTGCTTCCAGTTCCTTAATGGAACGGCTGATGTTGGGCTGCGCGATCATCAGGGTTTCCGCTGCTTTGTTAAGAGAGCCGAGTCTCGCAACCTCGACTGCATATTTCATATGGAGAATATTCACGGACAAGACTCCTTTCTCAACTGGATATACCTATACTTTTTTATTATAACATATTATAGAGAAAAAATCAAGATTTTTCATATGGAAATTCGATTTTGATTCTGTTTTGTAAAATATTCAATTTAACATAGTATTGCCCCCACTCCTTTTCGGAATGGGGGCAATACCCTTTCTTACTTCCCTTCTGCAGTTTTCTGCTTCAACTTCAGCTTTTCATTGAGTTGGGTGGTGTTCCGCTTGATTATGGAGTAAATGATCGCCCAGATCATCAAATAACCCACAATAAAAATACCCGAAAAAACCAAAATCGGTATGATCCCCCATTCCAGCCAATCGTTGATTAGATAAGCACCCAAATAGCTGATATATAAAACCCCGCCATGAATCAAGATCGCCACCATCAGGGGTAACCGTTCAATCTGATAAATGGCATTCATACCGCCCGCAATAAAGGCAAGGACGGATAGTGAAAATATCCCTATACAGACCTGATTGACAGGTAGCGCATCTACGGAACCTCGCTGCTGCAAAATCAGATATAATATTGCCAAAACGATCGGGCCTATCCCGCAAGCGATCAAACCGCGGCGTAAAAAATCCAAAACAATCCTTCTCATATTCCTTCATACCTCCTTCTGATTTCCACAAAACAACGTCTGGAAACATAGTCCCGATAGCCGCATTGGAACACGGCGTCCACGCCGCCGCTGAACGCCGCATCGAATCGCAGAATACGGTGTTCATTGGCCAGAGTGGATTTGTTAATACGGATGAAATAGGAGGGCAAAATATTCTCTAAATCACGGAGCCTCTCCTGAACGCGGTAACGGTTTCCGTCCGTATCAATGGCGATCACTTTTCTGTCAAGAACGGTAACGCATTCAATTTCATCGAAAGTCAATTTTCGCATCTCGTCATCCCTGTACCCCATGATGCTGTCCACGCCGGAAAAACAACAGACAAGATTCTCGATCTGCTGTGTCAGAGAAGAAGGTGCATGAACGATTGCGATTATTTCTTCCTCTGCATTTTTATCGATAATGAGTTTGTATTTCATCGTCTCAAATCCTTACTGCTTTTTCATTTGTCTGAGGAAACAGAGCACAGCAATCACCGTTATGAATACGCTATACAAAGCGATCGGCAGAATGTGCTCGACTGCAACCTCAAAGTTCCCGTTGAATAATGCTTTCTCCATTTCTACCGCGTGAACAAATGGAAGCGCATTGGCTATTTTTTTGAAAGTACCGCCCACAAGACTCAGATCAAACCATACCCCCGAAAGCCATGCGGAAAGATTGGTCAGCAAAGCGCCGCAGATACTGCCAACCTGCTTCACACCCAGAGCGCTGCCACACAAAAGCCCCAAGGCAATATTGAAAATCGCCATGGGAATGATTCCGATGATTGCATACAGAACATTCACGCTAACGGTCAGACCTAAGGGAATGGCAAACAGGTAACACATCATGATTTGTCCAAGGGCAAGCGGCAAAAGCGGAAGCATATACCCAATGATAAAGTCAACTCCTCGGAGAGGGGTCGTATACAACCGCTGCAGGAGGGCGCTTTCACGGTCTTTGGCGATCAACGTCGCCGAAAAAAGGGTCATAAACGACAGGCCGAATACGGTAATACCCGGGGTCAGCGTGTCGATTTCAAACAGGCTCACCGGAATGTTGGCCTGAATCGCGCTAAGAAGGAACAACAAGACCAAAGGAAATCCCAAGCCAAAACCGAGATTGATCGGATCACGCAAAATCTCTTTGGTACATCTTTGGCTAAACGTCAGCATTCTCATACCCGAGCCTCCTTCACAATCGAAACGAAAGCAGTTTCAAAGTCATTGGTTCCGGCTTCCCTTTTCAGTTCTTCGACTGTTCCCACTGCAAGGAGTCTTCCGCTTTTCATAATACCGATGCGGTCTGAAAGCGCCTCGCCTTCCTCCATGTAGTGTGTTGTCAGGATGATTGTCACATTCCCCTTCAACGAACGAATCATTTCCCATAGATCGTGTCTTGCAATGACATCCAAGCCAAGCGTAGGTTCGTCCAGAAATAGGATTTGAGGTTCGCTGATCAGCGCCATCGCAATGCTGACACGGCGTTGCCACCCACCGGAAAGCTTCCCTGCTTTCCTTTGTATCACCTCATCCAGTGCAAATTGGTCGGAAAGCTCTCTGATTTTATTTTTCGTTTTTTCTTTGGAGAACCTGTGGATACCGCAGATCAACTCCAGATTTTCTTTCACCGAAAGATTCGGTGCAACAGCGGTCTCTTGGGGAGATACGCCAATGATCTGCTTAACCTGATCTGCTTGCTTCGCGATACTGTAACCACCCACAAAGGCATCTCCATGGGATGGCTTGGTCAACCCTGTCAGCATTTTTATGGTCGTTGTTTTTCCGGCTCCATTGACACCCAACAAAGAAAACAACTCCCCTTGTTGGATCTCCAGATTAAGATCGTCCACGGCAGTCAGTTTTGGATACCGTTTGACAAGCTCCATTGTTTTGATAGCCAGCATCTGTCTTATCCTCCATGATATTTTTGCTTACGAGTCCATTATAGCACATGAACATGGGGAAATGTTGTTTTTTGTCTGTTCGGTCATTTGGGATGTCTCATCGGTTCTAAAAAGCCTGTTATGGAAAAGATCCAAGATCATTTTTAGTCTTTTCTGAATGGCTGGCGGAGCGTAAGCGTCTGCTAAAGTAAAGTTCTCATTTCATAAAACATCCCCAAAAAGCCATCATAAACGACCGTTTCATTATAGCATATAATTGTGAATGATCTATAGCCAAAGGTATTTTTTCAACCCGAAACCGAAATCGTCAGCAAACCAGTCAGCATAACGGTCTCTTCTGTCTTACTCTGAAAAATTCACGTCAATTTCTTGACAAACAAGAAAAAATATGTTATGATACAGAGAGAAATCTCCTCCGGAAAAGACGAAGCAGAGAGGATGCACACAAATGAAAAATCATATCAAAAAAATCCTGATACTCGCGATTGCCATGGTCGTACTTGCATTCGCTGTGACCTGCCCGGTCTCGGCTGAATCAACAAACAATTCTCATCCCCAGACGTTGCTCGCGTTGGGCGACTCACTCACCACGGGTTACGGTTTGGACAATTACGAATACGGAGGCTCCCCCTATCTGTGCGATTCCTATGCGAACATGATCGCAAAGGCCATGGGACTTGAAGGTGGTAAGACCTATATCAACCGCGCCGTAAACGGAGATACGAGTGCGGATCTTGCCAAGCTGATCCCCAGCCTCGAAAACGAGGTGAAGGCGGCAGAAATGATCATCATCACCATCGGCGGAAACGATCTCTTGGGTCTGATTCCCACGATCGCATCCCAAATAGCAGGAAGAACCGTCACCGACTTTGCGGAAGCGGCGGCCGTGCTGATGAGCGTCAATGCAGACGGCTATGCTGCCCTTGCAAATGATCCCGGATTCAAGGCGATGATCGCCGCCACACTTGCGAGTCTCGGAACGAATCTCCACACGATCGCCAGCTTTATCAAGGAGAACGCTCCCAACGCGAGAGTGCTTTTCTTGAAGCAATATAACCCTATGAAGAACGTCCCCGGATTCAGCGCATTTGGAGATTTTGGCGGGATGGTTCTTGATTCTATCAATAGCATCATCGAAACCACAGGCCAAGTATACGGCTATGAGATTATGGATGTTCCCTCGGTAATCGACAGTGATGCTGTGGGTCTTACGAACATCCTGGCATACGATATTCATCCCAATGCCAAGGGGCACACGGAAATTGCCAAATTACTGGCCAAGTATCTGGGTCTTTCCCTCGGTCTTTCCGACGAAAGTGAGGAAACGAAAGTTTCCGAGGAGACTACGAAAGTTCCCGAAGAGACTACGAATTTCCCCGAGGAAACAACCCATATGTCCGAAGTCACAACGGGTACTCCCGAGGCAGTCACGAATACTCCCAAAGAAACCGCACAAACTCCTGTGGAAACCGTAACAGCACCTATCGGAACGGATATTCCTGAGCCTATGGTTCAAAACGGATGCGCATCGGTTATCTCCTGTGCCACCCTCCTGCTTGCGTCGGTGTGCGCCGCATTTATCATGAAAAAGAACAATCGGTAACGAAACAATATGAGCAAAATTCAGTTGAAAGGAAAATCCTTATGAAATTGCAGGATATTCATCTCCGCGATCCTTTTATCTTCGCTGAAAACGGCATTTACTACCTCTACGGAACCCGTCGAGGTGCGACCACCAAGGTCATTCCCTGGCAGGGTCTGGACGTTTACACGTCTACGGATCTGATCGAGTGGAGCGAGCCCCACGAATGCTTTACTCGCCCCGATGATTTCTGGTCGGACAGAGATTTCTTCGCCCCCGAGGTATATCACTACGGGGATGCTTACTACATGTTCGCCAGCTTCCGCAGCGAGACACGCCTGCGTTGCTCCCAGATTTTGAAGAGTGACAGCCCCATGGGTCCCTTTCTTCCCTTCACCGACGGCCCCATTACCCCCGAGGGATGGGCTTGTCTGGATGCCACCTTCTACGTAGATGAGAACGGAACACCCTGGACTGCCTTCTGCCACGAATGGAGCCAGATCGGGGACGGTACCATCGACGCCATGCCTCTGACTCCCGATCTTTCTGCCCCCGCCGGAGAGTCACAGGTCATCCTCCGCGCAGGAGACGTGGATTGGGCGTACTCCCTCGTGGATATCAACGCCCGTAACTTCGTAACCGACGGCCCTTTCTTCCGCAAAGGCAAGAACGGCAAGCTGTACATGCTGTGGTCCGGCTTCCACGCAGGCCCCCAGTATTGGTACGTAGAAGCGCTGGCCATCAGTGACAGCGGCTCCATTCTGGGTCCTTGGCGGCATGCCGACGAGTATATCTACGATGACGACGGCGGTCACGGCATGATCTTTGACGGGTTCGACGGCGAAACTTACCTCATTCTCCACAGCACCAACGTCAACCCCAACGAGCGGCCTCGGTTGTTCAAGATCCGGGAAACCGATGACGGATTTGAGATCGTGGAGCGAGTTGAAAGCTGAATTGAGTCAGCCGTTGCACGTTACCCGATTCGCTGAATTCATACACTTCCGAAGGGCTCTCACAGCCCATTCATAACGCATATCGAGCGCATCACAATGAAAAGAACCGCGGCGTGCCGCGGTTCTTTTTTATCCGTATTGTATTAGCGGTTAAGAATCAGCTTGGTCAGTTCAACGGGCTCTACAATGGCATCACCCTTGTAGACACGCATGTTACCGGAGGCGATCTCGTCAATCAGCACGACCTCACCGTCCTTGGTATAGCCGAACTCGAACTTGATATCCCACAGATCCAGACCGATGGTACGGAGATCGTCAGCCACGATCTTGGTGATGGCAATGGTCTGCTTCTTCATGGTCTCGAACATTTCGGGGGTCATAACGCCCAGAACTGCCAGACCCTCGCCGGTAACCAGGGGATCGCCCTTCTCGTCATTCTTGAAGGTGCACTCCACGTAGCCGCCCTCGATGCGGGTACCGTTCTTGATATACTCGCCGTAGCGGCGGATGAAGCTGCCGGTGGCAACCAGACGGCAGATAACCTCCAGGCCGTTACCGCCCTGAGCCTTACCGAAGTTCTCAGCGGGCAGAACCTCCATGGTGGCGTTCTCCACGTCAGCGGAGACGTAGTGAGTCTTGATACCGGCGGCCTTCAGCATCTCGAAATAGTAGACGGAGGTCTGGAGATTAGCCTTACCAATACCCTCGATGGTGAGTCCGACAGAGTTCTCGCCGGGATCGAACACGCCGTCCTTGCCGGTGCAATCGTCCTTGAACTTGAGCAGTACGTTGCCGTTTTCCAGCTCGTACACATCCTTGGTCTTGCCTGCGTAAATCTTCTTCATAATTTTGCTCCTTTTCGCAAATTTCACATGAATTTTGACGATTCTCGGACGCACCTATGCGGCGTTTGAATCTTACTCGTTCATTATATCACTTTTGCTTGTATTTTGCAATATTTTTGTTGAATAAATATGGATTTGTACGCAAAAAAATTTTTAGATATTTTGCAAAACTCGATTACAGCAGCGGTACTCCTGCAGCTTCGCAAGCTTTTACGGTTTCGGCATCCCAAATGGAAGACTGTACCTCACCGATGTGGCAACAGCCCATCATGAGCATACAGAGTCTGGACTGGCCGATACCACCACCGATGGTCAGGGGCAGTTCCCCGCTCAGAAGCATTCTGTGGAAGGGGAGATTTCTGCGGTCGTCACAACCGGAGACCGCGAGCTGGCGATCCAGAGACTCGGGATCCACGCGGATACCCATGGAGGAGATCTCCAAAGCGCGACCCAGCACCTCGTCCCAGAAGAATAAATCGCCGTTGAGCTGCCAGTCGTCGTAGTCGGGAGCGCGACCGTCGTGACGGTTGCCCGATCTCAGTTTCCCGCCGATCTGCATGATGAAGGCGGTATGATGCTCCTTTACGAAAGCCTTTTCCCGCTCGGAACCGGTTTTCAGGTCAGGATACATATCCTCCAATTCCTGAGAGGTGACAAAGGTCACGTCCCGCTCCAGGACGGTAGTCAACTGGGGGAAACGCACGCGGAGCTGGTCGTTGGTATCGCAGATGGCGCGGACGATGGCGCGGACGATGAGCTGAAGGTACTCGATGGTACGAGTCTCGGGGGTGATGACCTTCTCCCAGTCCCACTGATCCACGTAGATGGAGTGGATGTTATCCAGCTCCTCGTCACGGCGAATAGCGTTCATATCGGTGTAGAGACCATGCCCTACGGTAAAGCCGTAGCGCTTGAGGGCCAATCTCTTCCATTTTGCCAGAGAATGCACCACCTCGGCCTCCACGCCGATGGCGGGGACGTCAAAGGAAACGGGGCGCTCGTAGCCGTTGAGGTTATCGTTCAAACCCGATGCGTCGGTGACGAACAGGGGGGCAGAAACGCGCTTGAGATTCAAGGCGTTCTGGAACTCGGTCTGGAAGTGATTTTTGATGTAGGAAATGGCACGCTGGGTATCGTAAGCATCCAGCGGAGGGCGGTAACCCTCGGGGATATAACATTTGTTCATGGGAAGTTCCCTCCTCGGGAAAAATATATGGAAATATTATAGCATATCTGCAAAGGAAAGTCAAGGGTTACGGCACTTTTTCCTTACTGCTGCGGCACCACCGCGAAGAATACAAGCTCTTCCTCTCCGTCATTGAGAAGAGTATGGCTGCTCCCCTTTTTGCAGTAGTGGCAAGCCCCGGCGAAAACAGGCTCAGATATGCCATCGGTAGTGATGGTTCCCTTGCCCGACAAGAAATACATGATCTCCGAGGAGGTCTCGTGGGTATGGAGTCCCACCGAATGACCGGGAGCCAGGCGTGCGAGAAGAATGCGGTTGAGGTCGTCGCCAAACATTTTGGCGATCATTTCACCCTCACCTCCCTTGAAGTGGGGGAGGACGGTGTCGGGCATATTCTGAAAATCGATCATAGGTATCTCCTTTACAGTTCTACGGGGATTGGCCGGTCAGCGGTGACCGAAAGAGAAAGCGTGCCGTCTTCCGTGGGCGCGGCCTTGACCGTACAGTCCACGGCAAGGATCCGTACCCCGGCAGCATCGGCCTCACGGAGGGCGTCACCGAATGCCCTGTGGGTTTCGTCGTTGGGTCGTAAGGCGGTGATTCCCTTCATTTGCACCACGAACAGGATATAGGCGGGATGACCCTCACGGGCAAGGGTTGTCAGCTCGCGGATGTGCTTGACCCCTCGCTCGGTGGGCGCGTCGGGAAAATAGGCTACGCCGTCCCGCTCCAGGGTACAGCCCTTAACCTCCAGGTATGCCGTCGTTCCCCGCTCATCCATAATGCAGAAATCGAAGCGGGAATCCCCGTGGGTAACTTCTCGCTTGAAGATAGCATCGGGAGAAAACAAACCGCTCTCACGCAACCACTCGGCGGCGATGGCGTTGGGAGCCTGGGAATCCATGTTGATGAACAGGGTGGTTCCGTCGGCCTTGACCTTCTCCACAGCCACAAGATCGTAGGGGGTCTTGCGTTGCGCCTTGGCGCTGTTCTCGGATGCGGCCAGATACACGGTGGCACCTGCGGGAAGCAGTTCCTTACACCGTCCCGTGTTCTTGACGTGAACGGTAAGAATCTCGCCATCCAGCTCCACCTGCGCGATAAAGCGGTTGGGACGGGCAATGAATTTGGCTTTTACGACGGAAGTGGCATATGTCATCTCACTCGCCTCCCTTTTTTCTTGCCTCGGGGATGAGGAGATCCAGCCAAGCGTCACAGCCCTCGTCGATGTCGCGGTAGGTTACGTCAAAGCGGTCGGTGTACCAAGGATCGGCTACGTCGCCACCACGGGCAGTAGGCTCCATAAAGCGGTGCACCTTGCCCTGTGGGTCGCTTCCGATGATACGCATGAGATTGCGGATGTTGTTTCCGTCCATGCAGAGCAGGTAATCGTAGGCGGCGTAGTCGGCCTTGGTGACCTGAACCGCTCGTTTGCCGTCGCAGGTGATGCCGTGCTTACGGAGCTCCCGTTGAGCGGGCGGGTAGACGGGATTGCCCACGCCGTTCCAAATCTCCTCGGTGGAGGTAGCGGCAGAGGATACCGAAAAGAGGGGGGATACCCCTCTCTCGGCGGCTTTTTTGCGGAACACGAATTCCGCCATGGGACTGCGGCAGATGTTGCCGTGGCAGACGAATAGGATTCGGATCACGGCAGACCTCACAGGGGATAACGATCGCGAAGCACCGCAAAGGCCTCGTCGGCGATCTCCACGGTCTCGGCGATGTCCTCATCCGAAAGTGCGGCGTTGATGAAGTGATTGTGGTGGTTGGTGAAGAACACGCCGCGTTTGACGCACTCGGCGATCCACTCCTGATGCAGACGCAGGGAGGGGTCATCGGCCAAGCGGAGGTAGAACAGGGAGGGCACGCCCGTCACGCGAAGGTCGAAGCCGTACTTGGTGGCAGTGGAAATCAGTCCCTCGGAAAGCTTGGTTCCCTTTTCGATGAGGATACGGGGGGAATCCAGGCGCTTCATCTTCTCGATGCAGGCGATACCCGCGGCGAAGGGGACGGCAGACATCCAGTAGGAGCCGGTGTAGGACATGGAGGAAACGGTATTCTTGAGGAAGTCCTTACCGCAAAGAGCCGAGACGTTGTAGCCGTTGGCCAGCGCCTTGCAGAAGCAGATGAGGTCAGCCTCAAAGCCGAAGTAGTGATCCGAGCCCGCCAGATCCAAGCGGAAGCCCGCGCGAACATCGTCCACGATGAGGACGGTGTCGGTATCGGTGCAGAGCTTTCTGACCTTCTGCCAGAAGCCCTCGGCGGGGAGCTGGTTGTCCATGAAGTTGCCGTGCATGTAGGGCTGGGCGATCACCGCCGCGATCTCTCCCTTGTAGGTGTCGAAGATCTCGGAGAGCTGCTCGAAATTATTCCACTCGCAGTAAAGATTATGCATGACGTCCTCTTCGATGACACCCGCGTAGTCGATCTTCTGGGTCCAGGGCGCAACGCCGTGGTAGTAGCCCTTGAAGAAGACGATCTTCTTTCTGTGGGTGTAGGCGCGGGCGGTCATGACGGCGAGAGTGGTGGTGTCACCGCCGTTCTTGGCGAAGAACGCCCAATCGGCGCAGGCCACCGTATCCACCAAGAGATCGGCGAAGTCGATCATGATGGGATTCGGAAGGGTGGTACAGTCGGAGATAGCGCGCTGACGGGCAGCGGCGGCATCTACGTCGGGATCGTGGTAGCCCAGGACGTTGGGGCCGTAGGCGCACATGTAGTCGATGAAGCGGTTGCCGTCCAGATCCCAGAGGTAGGTACCCTGAGCTTTGGAAGAATACAGAGGAAATGCCTCTACGGGGACGTAGCAGCCCTCGGCAGGGCCCTGATGGCCGTAGATACCCGAGGGGATGACCTTGACGGCGCGGGCAAAGGCCTCGCGGGATTTGGTATAATCGTTGATCTTATGCATACTGATTTCCTCCTTTACTTACGCCAGATAGATGGCAACGCGGTCGAGGATGCGGTTGACGTTATCTACCTGGGAGATCATACCGCTGATGCGGACTTGTCCCATACCTACGGCGGCAATGGCGTTGATACGGCCGTCAAACAGGTCGCGGGCTGTGGTGAGGCTGTCGAACACCATCCGGGAGGTCACACCTTTGTCATTGGGGGTATGGTTAAACATAAGGTGGTGATCTTTGCAGTGGATGGCAACCGAGAGATCATCCCCGATACCAAGCTTGATCTTGCCGTCGGTGATGTTGGAGGCCGAGAACTGACCCACCTTGTCGTGATTGCCGATCTGCACGATGGCGCGGCCGATGACGTAGAGCATGAGGGTGGTGGAGCGCTCAAAGAAAACAGGATCCGCCAGCTTTTCGGGTTCGGGGCGCAGGTAGGCGGAAAGAAGATCCGTCAGTTTGGTGAACGCGCCCAAAAGAAATCCGATATGATGGAACCCGCTGACGGGAACAGGACTTCCCTTGCCGTCGATCATGGCGTTGAACTTTTCGCCTGAGGGGAACCAGAGTTTGATGGAGCAGCCGGCTGTGCCCTTGACCATCTCGGCCTCACCGTCCTTGAAAATGAGGGTAGCCTTGGGTCCGTTCTTGACCGAAAAGCCGACCTTGATGTTCTTCCCTGCCACCAGCGCGGCGGCCTCGGGATCGAGTTTGAGCAAATGGGGGATAGCGCCCAAAACGGCAAAGAGATTGCAGCGGGCGAGTACAGCGGTATCTTTCATGGGGTGACTCCTTTCAGTTTATGTGATTCCGAATTTTTCTTATTCCAATCGGTCTCCGACGGTAACGGTACCGTCGTGATTCCAAGTCAGCTTGAAGATCTCCAGGTATTGCTCGCATCCGGGCTCACGCTGAGCACAGGAAATGTACCAATTCCCCTTGAAGGAGAAGACCTCGGCGCAGGAGGGGACATTGGCGGGGCAGGCCGGCGGGTCTCCCTTCTTTTCCAGAAGCATACCCAGACTCTGCCAGCCGTCCACGGGGTTGTCGGATACGGCGTAAGCCGTTCCGTAGCCGCAGTTGGTGTAGAACAGATAGTAGCGACCGTCCCGTTTCAGGACGAAGGGAGATTCCAGGGTAATGTCGCAGATGTCAAAGTGGTAGGCTCCGCGATCCTGCCAGTTCACCATGTCGGTGGAGGATGCGATACCTAAGGCTGTTTCAAACCCGCCATCGGGCTTTTTGCGGGAGGTGCAGTAGTACATGTAGGCGGTGCCGTCGTCATCCACAAATACCATGGAGTCGCGGCAATCCGACCAGCGGTCTTCTCTCCACTCCGTCCAGTCTCCGGGCAAAACCACGGGATTTCGGGGATGTTTTTTCCAGGTGTACAGATCGTCGGAGGTGGCCATGCAGATGGTTTGGGCGATATGGATATTGACGCCCGTATAGTACATGTAGTATCGTCCGTCTCGCTCGGTCACACCGGGCGACCACATTTGGTAGTCATCGGGTGCGCCCGCATCGGCGGTGAGGCAGGGCGGATAGATATCCCAATGGATGAGATCCTCAGTCACAGCATGTCCAACGGTATCCACGAAGCGGCCGTCCCACTCAAAGCCGATGTAGCCGCGGTTGTAGAACAGGTGCATTTTCCCGTCCTTCTCCACGAAGGTATGGTCAATGAGGGACATACCCGGCTCGGTGAACATCCCCTTGAGGGGGTACTCCCCCCGCGCAAGAGCGTGAGCGTACTTCTCAGCGCGCCCCATGAGATTCTCCACGGTGTGCCCCACGGCGCCGCCAAAGCGGCCGCCCGCGTAAGCGCCGGAGTTAACTGTCTCGGCACGGTTGATGAGCTCATCGATGATGGCAACGGTCTTGACGGTTTCAAAATCAGTCTTCATGCGGTAGGGCGCAATGAGCAATCGCACCGCGCTGTACCGACGGTAAAAGGGTGTAATGTTCATAAGAATGCCTTTCTACATGTTTTCCACCTTCATTATAGCATAATTCCGGATTCATGTAAAGGGATTTCGACGAAAGCGAACGAAAAAAATTCGTTCAGAGCAACACAAACCGGTTTTTCTCTGCCGTAAGCACCCCTTCCCGTCGGAGCTTGCCGATCTCGGCGGAGAGGCCGCTGCGGTCTACCTCCAGGTAATCCGCCAGCTCCTGGCGGTCGTAGGGGATGGTGAGGGTATTGCTTCCCTGCTCCTTGGCCTCCATGAGAAGGTAGGTCATCAGTTTATCCCGTGTGGTGCGCCCGGCCAGTATCTCCAGCTTGCGGTGGAACAGAAGATTTTTGGCGGCGGTCTGCTTCATGAGATTGAAAATGATCCTGTGATGGAAGGAGCAAGCGTTACAACAGGGCATGGTGATGCGGTGAATGTCGATCATGAGGATCTCGGTGTTTTCCGAAGCGATCACATCTACGGGGAGGGCGTCCACCTCGGCGCAGGCGAAGGTCTCACCGAACAAACGGGGCGCGGTAACGGTAGCGACGATACTGCGGTTTCCGTAATAATCGGTGCGGGTGATGTGTACCTCCCCCGTCAGGACAACACCCAGATGGGTGGGGCAGTCGCCCTCGCGGAACACGGTTTCTCCTCGGGCGTAGCTTTTGACAGTTCCGCCGAGACAAGTCAAAAGGGACAGAAGCTGTTCGGGGTCAATGGCGGCAAACAGGGGAGATTTTTGGAGAATGGGCAAATATTTTTTCATAAAAACTCCGTTTTGTTGAAAATTCAACAGACTTTCTGCTTTTATTATAGTATAATGGAGCCACAAAGTCAAGAACAATTTCAATTTTGGAGGAAAAATATATGAAGCGCAAGATCATACACATCAACAGAGACCTGTGCAACGGTTGCGGAGCCTGTGCCGCCGCCTGCCACGAGGGGGCCATTGAAATGGTAGAGGGCAAGGCCGTGCTGACCCGTGAGGATTACTGCGACGGGCTGGGCGACTGTTTGCCCGCTTGCCCCACGGGGGCGATCACCTTTGAGGAGCGTGAGGCTCCCGCCTACGACGAAGCGGCTGTACTGGCCGCCAAGGCGCAGAAGGCGCAGAGTAAGCCTCTCGCCCGTCCCACCGCTCCTGCTATGCCTGCCCACGGGGTCGGCGGCGGCGCAAAGCTTCCCTGCGGTTGTCCCAGCACCAACTCCAAACGCATCGCGCGGGACGAATCGGCTTGCTCGGTGTCCTCGGCACCCGTGACCAGCCGTCTGTCCCAGTGGCCCGTGCAGATCAAGCTGGTACCCGTGAACGCGCCCTACTTTGACGGTGCCAACCTGCTCATTGCCGCCGACTGCACGGCCTATGCCTACGGCAATTTCCACGAGGAGTTCATCAAGGGCCGCGTGACTCTCATCGGTTGTCCCAAGCTGGACGAGGGGGATTACGCCGACAAGCTGACCGCCATCATTCAAAACAACAACATCAAGAGCATAACCATCGTACGGATGGAGGTTCCCTGCTGCGGCGGCATCGAAAACGCGGCCAAGCGTGCGATCCAGGCCAGCGGAAAGTTCCTGCCCTGGCGGGTGGTGACCGTGACGACGGATGGGCGGTTGATGGAATTTTGATGGAGTGATGAATTGCAGTTTGTAGGGGAGCGAGAGGGCGCCTGGGGAAAAACTTCTTGAAAGAAGTTTTTCCCCAGACCCCTTTTCAAGAACTTTCAAAAAATATAATTTAATAATTCTTTTTGAAAGTTTTTGAGATTCCAAAGAACTTTTTTCAAAAAGTTCTTTGGTGGGGTGCAGGGGCAAAGCCCCCTCGATAAACCCAAATTTGAATCGCCCAAACCAAAAGAAAACCTCTACGGCAGTAGAGGTTTTCTTTCGTTATATCGCACTGTCATCCGAGCAGAATGTCCGACACCAGCATCACACAGAATCCCACCAGGAGGGCGTAGGTTGCGCCCCGCTCACAGCCGTGGGCGTGGGTCTCGGGGATCATTTCGTCGCTGATGATGTAGAGCATGGTACCGCCCGCAAAGGCCAGGGCAAAGGGCAGAATGGCGGCGGAGACAGTAACGGCAAAGTAGCCGATGAGGGTGCCCACTACCTCCACCAGTCCCGTTCCCAGGGCAATCGCGAAGGTCTTGCCGGGCTTGATGCCCGCGGCCAGCATGGGGCCAATGATGACCATGCCCTCGGGGATGTTCTGGAGGGCGATACCGCCCGCGATCAGTAGCGCCTCGGCGGTGTTGCCCGATCCGAAGCCCACGCCTGCGGCGATACCCTCGGGGAGGTTATGGATGGCGATGGCCATGACGAACAGGAGAACCTTGCCCGCGTTGCGGTTGTTGGGGTGGGATTCCTGATCCACGTCGGCCATTTTATGCAGATGGGGCACCAGGCGATCCACCAGATTGAGGCACAGGGCCCCCACAAAGATGCCCGCGACCGTCATGCCAAGGGCGATGAGCTTGGCGATCACAGGGGATGCGCTCTCCTCGGGGGCGGGGGCGAACATGGCAAAGCCATAGTCTACCGAGGGGATAATCAGACCCAGTACCGCAGCCGCCAGCATAACCCCCGCGGCAAAGGCCAGAACAATATCCGAAAAACGGTGGGAGGCTTTCTTGAAAATAAAGCCGATGGCGGCGCCGAATACCGTCGCGCCACCCACACCGAGAGCGGTGAGTAAAACCATATCCATAGGTCATTCTCCTTGACTCAGTAATTTTCTGTCAGAATACCGCATCCTCAACTTCCCCCATCAGCCGTTCCAGGTTCTCCTCGGAATATTCGATCTCGGAGGAGAACATACGGGCGATCTCGCAGAGAGAATCCAAATCATTCCCGCCCGTGGCGCGGTGGATGGCGTGGATGATGGCCGTACAGAGCGCGGCAAAGGCGGTACGGGTACGGCGCGCGTCGGGCCAATAGGTGGCGTCGGCGGTCATGTAGCGGTAGAGGAAATAGCAGACCAGATTCTCGTAGGCCACGTCGGTCTCCCCGTTCAGCTCGCAGAGCGGATCACCATCCAACCGTTCCAACGCGTTGAGGCAGGTATCCCACGCGGGATCCAGCCGCTCCATATCCCGCAGGATGGCGGCGATGTTCGGAAAGCTCTTGAAGGCGTCCGTGGCACTCTCGCATAGGTTTATGTCGCTGTGGTAAAAAACGCGACGAATTCTGTCGGACAGAGGCATGGAACGGTCTTGGAGGATGGGGAGGAGACGGTCACGTCGCTCCAAAAGGTCTGCGGTCGTTTCGTCAAGCTCCCGAGTCTCCTCATGAGCATAACGATCGCGAACGGCCACATCGGGGGAAAGCTCAACCACCGCAAAGGGCTCGGTTTGCCCCAGAATCAATGCGGCGGCGGCCTCACAGCAGAGCCCCAGTCCCAGTTCCACACGGTCGGGGAGGATATTGCGAAAGCGGGGATGGTCGGCGCAGATGTGGCAGAGGGAGTCCTCGCTCAACTCGGTGATGAGGTCGCAGAGGCCTTTTTCATTGAGAAAAGGGCACCGCTCGTCGTGGGTGAGGATGAAGCAGGGCGGGTCGGCCTCTCGGTCGATGCTACGCCGCAGACGCTCACCCATGCTTCCCTCCACGGTGTCAAAGCGGGCAAGGGCATCGGCGTCCACGTCGATCTCCCAACCGACACAGCAGGAGTGACGGCAGGCGTCGGCAATACATTTGAACGATGCGTAATAATTTGGTACGTATACAGGTTTCATATTTCTTGAGTTCAGAATTTCCGCCAAACGTTACGGTTGACGACTGCGGTGTAGGACTGGATCATCCGGACGATTTTGGTGGATACGTCCTCGTCGGTATAGGCGGGGACGGGGGTGCCCCAGTCACCGTTTTGAATCAAGGACACGGCGGTTTCCACCGCTTGCAGAAGACTGTCCTCGCGGATCCCCGCCAGGGTAAAGCAGGCTTTCTCCATGGCCTCGGGACGCTCGGTGGAGGTGCGGATGGACACAGCGGGGTAGGGTCTGCCGATGGAGGTATAAAAGCTTGCCTCCTCGGGAAGGGTTCCGCTGTCGGAGACCACGCAGAATGCGTTCATCTGGAGATGGTTGTAATCGAAAAAGCCCAAGGGCTCGTGAAGCATCACGCGGGGGTCAAGAGCAAAGCCCGACGCCTCCAGGCGCTTACGGGCGCGGGGATGGCAGGGGTAGAGGATGGGTATACCGTACCGCTCGGCCAGACGATTGATGGCGGTAAAGAGAGCGTTGAAATTCGCCTCATCGTCGATGTTTTCCTCGCGGTGAGCGGAAAGGAGTATATATCCTTTGGAAGGCAAGCCCAAACGGGTGAGAATATCACTGTTTTCTATAGCCGCGAGGTTGGCGCGAAGCACCTCGGCCATGGGAGAGCCCGTCACGAAGGTGCGCTCGGAAGGAAGACCGCAGGCAAGGAGATTGCGGCGAGCGTGCTCGGAGTAGGCCAAATTTACGTCTGAAATGACATCAACCATGCGGCGGTTGGTCTCCTCGGGGAGACATTCGTCCATGCAACGGTTCCCGGCTTCCATGTGGAAAATGGGAATATGCAGGCGCTTCGCGGAAATCGCAGACAAGCAGGAGTTGGTGTCGCCCAGAATCAGGAGCGCATCGGGACGGATGGCCGCCATAAGCTTGTAGGAGGCGTTTATGATATTTCCCACCGTCTCACCCACATCCGCTCCTGCGGCGTCAAGATAGACATCGGGCGCATCCACCCCCAGATCGCGGAAGAAAATTCCGCTGAGGGTATAGTCATAGTTCTGTCCCGTATGAGCCAGGAGACAGTCGAAATAGCGGCGGCACTTCCCGATCACGGCAGACAGGCGGATGATCTCGGGTCGGGTGCCCACCATGATGAGTAATTTGAGTTTGCCGTTATCACGGAATTTCACGTTGCTGAAATCAAGATTCATGGGGTTCCACCTCCTCGGGATAGGTATCGGGCCTTGCGGGGTCGTAGCATTCACTCGCCCAGATAACCGTGACAAGATCCGCCGTTTCCGACAGATTGGTAATGCTGTGGACGTAACCGGGCAGAATGCGAACGGCTTCGGGCTTCTCCCCCGTAACGGGGAATTCCAGCACCTCGTCGCCATCCACCCGCCGCATACGGATGAGTCCCTCACCCGCCACCACCGTAAAGATCTCGTGCTTGGTCATGTGCCAATGCTGTCCCTTGGTGACACCGGGCTTTATGGTATTGACCGAAACTTGCCCGCAAAGATCCGTGCGGATGAGCTCGGTAAACGAGCCGCGAGCATCTTTATGCCTATCCAGCGGGCGTACGGCCTGATCAACGGGTAGGTAGGAGAGGTAGGTGGCATAGAGCTTCTTTTCCAAGCTGTCGTCGGGCATAGCCGAAACAGCGGGCGTTCTCCCTCGGTCGCGGAAGGATTCCAACAAACACGCGATCTCCCCCACCGTTGCGGAGTGGGTTACGGAAACCGAGCAGAAGGGAGATCCTTCCCCTTCTCGGTGGGGATTCCCCGCCAGAGCGTTCTGTATTTCGGCAATCAGATCGTCGATATAGACCAGCTCCAGCATTTCATTAGGACGGTGTATCTCGATGGGCAGATCACGGGTCAGATTATGGCAAAAGGTCGCCACGACTGAGTTGTAGTGGGGGCGGCACCACTTGCCGAACAGGTTGGGAAAGCGGTAGATCAGCACCTCTGCTCCCGTTTCGCGGGAATAGGCAAACAGCCGCTCCTCGCAGGCTCGCTTGCTCCGGCCGTAGGGGTTGTCGTATCGACCCTCCAGCGTCGCCTGAACCGAAGACGCGAACAGGATGGGACAGGTGTTTCCCTGCTCTTTCAGGGTCATCAGCAACCGTTCGGTACAGCCGACGTTACCGTCCCACAGAGTCCGCGGATCATCCGCGCGGTTGACCCCCGCCAGATGAATGACAAAATCGGTCTGCTCGGCGTAATGAGCCAGTATAGTCGGGTCGGATGGCAAGTCGTACGGCAGAATTTCATGGGTGCGCCCCAAAGCCGCGGTCAGATTCCGACCGACAAAGCCCCGGGCACCTGTGATCAAAATTTTCATAACCGCCCGTCCTTCGCCAGCTCTTCCCGAATGTAGGAGAGGGACAAGAGCTTGTCCTTGACCTCGGCTACGGTCAAAAGGCGGGTATTGTGGGAATTAAACTCCACAAGGGGATTGCGCTCGGTATTGCCAAGGTCAAAGTACTGCTCGTAATGAAGGCCTCTCTGATCGCAGGGAACGCGGTAGAAGGCTCCGCAATCCTCGGCGCGGGCGCATTCCTCGTTGGTGAGCAGGGTTTCGTACAGCTTCTCGCCGTGACGAATACCGATAGTCTGAATCTTTCCGTTCCCCGTGGTATCGAACAGCTCCAGAGTCGCCTGCGCCAGGGTTTCGATGGTACAGGCAGGGGCTTTCTGAACAAGAATGTCGCCGCTGTTTCCATGTTCGAAGGCAAAGAAGACCAGATCGATGGCCTCGTCCAAGGACATGATGAAGCGGGTCATGGAGGGGTCGGTCACGGTGATGGGCTGACCCTCTCGCAGCTGACGGATCCACAAGGGGATCACAGACCCGCGGGAGCAGAGGACGTTGCCGTAGCGAGTACAGGAGATCACCGTTCCATCGGCCTCCATGGTGCGGGCTTTGGCTACGGCCACCTTCTCCATCATAGCCTTGGAAAGTCCCATGGCGTTGACGGGATAGGCGGCCTTATCGGTAGACAGGCAGATCACGCGGCTGACTCCCGCCGCGATAGCGGCATCCAACACGTTTTCGGTGCCCAGGATATTGGTCTTGACCGCTTCCATGGGGAAGAACTCACAGGAGGGTACTTGCTTGAGGGCGGCGGCGTGGAATACCAGATCCACCCCATTCATGGCATACTGCAAGCTATGGGCGTCACGGACGTCTCCGATGTAAAATCTCACCTTACCGACTACCTGCGGCATCTTCGCCATCAACTCATGGCGGAGCGCATGCTGCTTTTCCTCGTCGCGGGAAAAAATGCGGATCTCCCGCAATTCCGCCGTCAACACGCGATCCAGAACGGCACGGCCAAAGCTCCCCGTTCCTCCCGTGATCAAAAGCGTTTTATCCGTAAAAAGTGCCATAGCGATCCCCTCTTGTTTACTTGTTTCGAACGGTTCAGCCGTCCTGTTCTTTTTCATATGATTCTACCATAAAACAAGGAAAAAGTCAATACATTTCCTACGCATACAAGCACACATATATGAAAAGGGAGCTGCGTCAAAGCGAAGCTCCCGAATGAAGGGTTTCGTATTTACAGCATACTGTTCCCTGCGGCCACGTCGGTGGGCAGACCCAGAAAATCCAGCACCGTGGCGGCGATATCCGCAAAGGTCTTACGGGTACCGAGGTTCTTCGGAGTCACACCCTTCCCGTACATCAGCATGGGGGTGTACTCGCGGGAGTGGTCGGTGGAGGGAGTGGCGGGGTCGCAGCCGTGGTCGGCGGTGATGATGAGCAGGTCGTTCTCCTTCATCGCGGGGATAAAGTCGGCTAGCCAACGGTCGAATTCGGTCAGTGCGGCGGCGTAGCCCTCCACGTTATTGCGGTGGCCGTAGACCATATCGAAGTCCACCAAGTTGGTAAAGCAGATGCCGTGGAAGTCCCCCTCGGCTACCCGGGTGGTGGCGGTCATGCCCTCGGCGTTGCATCCCGTGCGGATGGTTTCGGTGATGCCCTGCCCTACGAAAATGTCGGTGATCTTGCCCACGGCGATGCAGTCCTGCCCTGCGGCCTTGATGGTATCCAGCATGGTGGAGGCGGGGGGCGCGATGGAGTAGTCGTGGCGGCGGGCGGTGCGCTTGAAGGGATGGGTGCCCTCAAAGGGGCGGGCGATGACGCGCCCCACGGCGTGGACGCCGTCCCACTCGTTTGTGAGCATATCGCGGGCGATGTCGCAGACGCGGTACAATTCCTCGATGGGCACTTTATCCTCGTGGGCGGCGATCTGGAAGACGCTGTCGGCGGAGGTGTAGACGATCAGCTTCCCTGTTTCCAGATGCTCCTCGCCGTAGTCGCGGATGACGTCGGTGCCCGAGTAGGGCTTATTGCAGAGGACGCCGTAGCCCGTGCGGCGGGTGAATTCCTCCAGCACCTCCTGTGGGAATCCCTCGGGGTAGGTGGGCAGAGGACGGGGGGAGATGATGCCGCTGATCTCCCAATGGCCGATGGTAGTATCCTTGCCGTTGGATGCTTCGGTCATGCGGGCGTAAGCGGCCATAGGGGCGGGCTTGCCGGCAAGCTCGGCGGGGTCGGACACGCCGTCAATGTGAAACAGACCCAGCTTTTCCATGGTGGGACAAGCGAAAGCAGGATGGTTTCGGACGGCGCCGAGGGTATTGCTTCCCTCGTCGTTCCATTTGTAGGAGTCGGGCATCTCCCCGATGCCGAAGCTGTCGAGGACAATGAGGAATACGCGGTTGTTCATGATATCTCCTTATTGTATTGTACTTACCACACGCGGTCGGGATGGATAGCGTCCCAGTAGTAGTTGGCGGTCTCGGCGTAGAATGTCATGCGGAATGGGCGCCAATGACGCTCCTTCGGGGTGTGGATCTCGCCCGTAACGTAGAACGCATATCCCTCGGTGTAGGTGTTGATGATCTCCAGCGACCAACCACCCTCCTGCATTTTGGCAATGAATTCGGCGATGGTCATGTATGCCCAGGTTTCGGTGTTCATATGTTTATCCTTGCCATGCCAACGGCTTTTCATGCAGATGGCGGCAGCGGCATCCCACTCGTGGGCGAGGTGCTTGGCCTCAAAAACAACGCAGGCCTCATCGGTGCGACAGGTCTTGCCGTCCTCATGGTGCGAGATCGAGGGGGCGACCCAGATGCCGTCGGGGAGGTGCCAGACCATACGGGTCTCGTCCTCGCTCTCCTCCACTTCGATCCTTGTAACGAAGCAGTCGTGCATGGTGAGGAGCATGGGGTCGTGGGGGTGGGTAAACTTCCAATCCTTCATGGTCATATCACTCCCTCTCCCCGTCGGTGCGACGGAGGGTAACTGTCTTTCCTTTCTTGAAGTAGGTGGTCTTTTGAGGCATGGCCTCAAACTCGTCGGGACTGTGGTATGTGGCCTCCCAAATTTCAATATAGGGAGTCCGTGGCTTCCCTGCTCTGACTTCAGCCATGCGGATGGTGGTGTGGGCGGTATCGTCGAACAGGACGGGAATGGACGTTACGGTTTCTCCATTCTGGAGGCGAATGGTGCCCGTAACCGTTCCATCGGGCAAAACGGTTAGGGTAAGGGAGCCATCCTCGGTCGTCCAGACGGTGTTCGGAAAATTACGAGGGCGATTCCCGAGATTTTGAATCTGCGCTTTATGGGCCTCACGGTTTTTGCGATAACGACGGCGCCGCTTGACAATGCCGAAGTACTCCAAAACATCCAGGATCAGCGCAAGGTTAGGCAGTATCGAAACCCCGAACCAACACCAAAAAAATACGGCTCGTCGGTTTTCCTGAAACTCGTTGTAATCAGCCAAGGTGTATGCAGCCTCACCATCCACGGTCAGCTCGACGATCATATGAGCACCAGCATAACTACTCGCATTCTCAGCGTAACGGATCTCGACGGTCTTTCCCTTGAGTTCCTTCCCTTCCTTCTTGTGGAACATAGCGATCTGGTACTCTTCCCCGTCGGAGGCAGTATAGATCAAGGCCGCAATGTCGGAACTTCCGTTTCGCCTGGGAACAGCGCCAACTTTCTCCATGCGGTAGTTATACAGAGTCACGGTCGTACGGGAGATTTCATCCTCCTCCCACGTAGGCAAAGACAGCCACAAAACGACGGTTACGATCGTTCCGACCAGAATCGTGACAATGACACGGAGAAAGATTTTTTCAATAAGTTTTTGCTTCATATGAAGATTTTATGTCGGTCAAACGGCTTCTCCATCCTCGGTCAGTTCGGAAAATTCCACGGTATAATCCACGTTGATCTGCATGGTCTGACCCTCGATCTTGAGCGTGGTATAGACGTGGTAGGTATACTCCATGAGTTTACCGTCCACAACGGTAGCCTCGATGTGTCCCTTAAAGGTATCGATCTTGGCTCCGTAAGCGGCTTGGTACTGCTCGTTCAGTCCATTCTTGACCGAGTCACCCAGCGTGAAGCGGTAGGATCCGCTCTCTTCGTCAACAATCTTGGCATCGACGATATCCAGAGCGGTAATGTTCTCGGAGTTCATGAGCTGCTGTACCATAGCCTGCGCCTCGAAATCCGACATGTCGTCCGTACTGCTGTCTCGCTCACCCGTCTTTTCATCGCGAATGACCGTGCTCATACTGCCGTTCTTATAGGAGATAGTCACGTCGTAGCCCTCCTGGGTGTAGCCCAGGGTAAACTCATAGCCGTTGTAGTTTTTGAAGGTCACGTCCTGTACCGAAGTGGTATTGTTGGTCTGGCCTGCGTATTTGGCTTCGGCCTTGGTGGTGACCTGGAAGGAGCCCGCATCGTCGACCTGGCGATCGTTCAGGGCAGAGGTGAAATTCTCTACCGCACGCAGATCCTCCACCTCGGTAAAGTTCGAAATATCATATTCCTCGGAGAAAACGGTGTTGTTGATGCCCTTAAATTCCATTTCCGCGGTAATGACGGGCACGCGGGTCTCTGCGTCCTCGTTCTCCTCAAAGATGTACTCCATCTTACGGGAAACGGGGTTGAGATCCTTGTCGGCCACGTAGGTCAAGCGCACATCCTTGAGGGTATGCTCGGCCTCGATGGCTGTCTCAACCGATTTAACGATGTACAGGAAATATTTCATTCCTTCCTCGGTAAAGCCCTCGTAGGTGGCCGTCCAGGTGCCGTCCTCGTCCTGCGTACAGGTCATATCGGTGCAAAAGCCTTCACCCACGCTGACTTCGGGGATATCCTCGACCTGGTTATCGCGGAATGCCTCGTACTCGTCTCCTGTAATGGGGGATTTGAGCTTGGACTCGACCTTCCCTTCCTTGTTGTAGGTAAACATCATACCGTCCATATATCCCTCGTCGGTATAGGTAACGGTCTTCTCTCCCCCCACCCAAACGGTGGTGGTGGTCTGATCAAGGAAGCTCATCTCCCCATCCTCTTCTACGTACGTGGCGGTTCCCTCATTGAGCTGCTCGTAGGCAACGTCGCCGATATCCATTTTCAAATACATCTTCTGCTTTATCGAGAGGGAGGTTGCTTCATTTCCCTTGGCTTCTACAAGCTCGAAGAAGGCAACGGCGCGCTCGGCTTCATCCATGCGGAGAAGCTTTTGGCTCTGGGAGCAGGAGGTCAGGGACAGGGTGAGGGTCACCAGCAACAGGGCAGCGACCAACATAGTAGTAATCAGTTTTTTCATAATAGAGATTCCTTTCAGTATTGAAAAATATGAAACAAAAATTCTAACCGACGTGCCATCAGTTATTTATTTGTCGACAAAAGAACAAACAGCCTTTACTTGATTATCCTGCTCCATAGACTTTCCTGTACGTCCACCCGTATGGAGATAGTATGTATACTCGTTCAATACATTTCCGTCCAGGATAACATCCACATAGGATTCAAAGACCGTCAGCTTACCACCGCTGTTTTCATAGGTTTCAGCATATCGGCTTCGCATTTGTTCTCCAAAATACAAACGATACTTTCCTGCTGTTTCGTCCAAAACCTCGGTGCTTATTATGTCGAATGCGTAGTATTCGGAGATTATCAAACGAGAAACAAGGACGGAACGAGCCTCGCTGTCGGTCATGGGAGATTCCTCATTGACAAGTATCTCTCCCGTCTGTCTGTCTTTTTCTTTTGCCCGCCAAATGCCGTCGTAATAGACATACTGACTGAAAAATGCTTCGTTATTCCATTCTGTGCCTTCACTGGTCATATCCAAAGAAAATCTGCCCTTTATCGTATCAAAACGAATATCCGTTACATAATCCCGACCCGTGATTTCTCCATCGGATACGGTGGTCTGATGATGCGTATAGGTGTATGTACCGCAATCTGCTGTCATACGGTCTTCCAAGGCGTCGGCAAAACGTCGAATGATGCGCAGATCCTCCACCTCGGTGAAGTCCGAAATGTCGTATTCCTCGGAGAAGACCGTATTGTTCAGACCCGTGATCTCCATTTCGGCGGTGATGACGGGCACGCGGGTCTCGGCACCCTCCTTCTCGTCAAAGATGAACTCCATCTTTTGGGACAGGGGAGTGAGATCCTTGTCTGCCACGTAGGTCAGGCGCACGTCCTTGAGGGTATGCTCGGCCTCAATGGCGGTCTCCAGCCCCTTGACGATGTAGCGGAAGTACTTCATGCCCAGCTCGGTAAAGCCCTCGTAGGTGGCCGTCCAGATTCCGTCATCGCCCTGCTTACAGGTCATGGTCGTACAGAAGCCTTCGCCAACACCTATTTCGGGGACATCCTCCATCTGGTTGTCCCGGAAGGCCTCGTACTCCTCCCAGGTGATGGGGGACTTAAGCTTGGAGACGGCTTTGCCTTCCTTGTTGTAGGTGAACATCATGCCGTTCATGTATCCCTCGTCGGTATAGGTGACGGTCTTCTCGCCCCCTACCCATACGGTGGTGGTGGTCTGCTCCAGCATGGATATCTCGCCGTCCTTGTCCTCGTAGGTGGAGACACCCTCGTTGAGCTGCTCGTAGGCCACGTCACCGATATCCAACTTCAGGTAAAGGCTCTGCTTCACCGAGAGGGAGGTCGCCTTGTTGCCGTTTTCCTCCACCATCTCGTAGAAAGCCACGGCGCGCTCGGCTTCATCCATACGGTTCAAGCGAGAGGACTCCGAACAGGAAGCCAACGGAAGGACAAGACTTGTGAAAAGAATCGCGGTCAAGAGGATCGTAATAATTTTTTTCATGATGCAAATTCCTTTCTTGATTAATAAATATTCTACTTAGATTTCGGCAAAGGCCACGGTTACGGTTGTATCCGTGAACACGGGAATACCATTAACGGTCAGCTCTGCGCTAATGGTCACTGTATAGCCCACCAGCATGCCGTTCCGTACTTCGGCCTCCAGCTCGGCTTCGGTGTCCACCGTCTTGATATCGGCGTCACCATAAATGGCTTGCAGACTGCTCCATATGGCAGAAATGACGTCATCATCCAGCTTATAACGGTACAGTCCGTGTCCTTGGTTGAGAATCTCGGCAGTGGTAACGTCTGCAGGAGAAATCTGCATAGGATTGATGAGATTTTTTACGGTATCGTAGGCTTGAGCATCCAGCATTTTCATAGACTTGCTTTGAAGCTTACTGCCGCTTTTCCCGTAGACCGTCTGGAAGAGGTCTCCGCCCGCGTAGGCCAGCTCATAGCGTTTTCCGTCCTGCTCATACTCCATGTTGAAGCGCAAGCCTCCCGGAGTGGAAAAGTTGATATCTTGGGTCAGCTCTCCCGTCACGGAGGTGGGCTGACCATTTTCGTCCCGTCCAGTAGCAGTAGTGGCGGTGGTGACGGTAACAGCACAGCCGCTTCCCTGCTCCCAGTCGGTCAGTCCTCCGAAAAAGGCATCCAGCACCGCCATATCGGGAAGCTCGGTATAGTCTGTCAGATTCTCCGTCTTTGCCCAATCAGAGACTTCGGCGGTATCCCACGCCAAAAAATCGTAGGTTACCTTCACAGAGGGAGTTTGGGAAGAGTATTTCTTATTTTGATGAAACTGCACCTCCACCATGAGGCAAACGGGGCGAAGGTCGGCATCCATATGCAACGTCACCAGCATATCCTTGGGGTCATGGGAATCCGTCATGAACGCGGGGATATAGCCCAGCTCTTTCAGGAACGAATTGGTTTCTCCCTCTGAAAAGCCCTCATAAGTGGCCATCCACGCACCGTTCTCCTTATGCTCGGAGGTAAAGGTGGTGCAGGAGAGTTCATCAAATAGGAAACTGAGTCGTCCCCACACGCCATCCTCCAGATAGGAGGCCTCAAACTCGCTTTGCGTCATGGGCGCCTTGTAGCGAGATTCATTCCCACCTTCCTCGTAGCAGGTGAAAAAGGTGCCATCGACATATCCCCACTTGCGATTGATGAATGTTCCTTCTGTGACCAGCTTGGTTTTATCCTTGGAACTACTGATGTAGGTGATTCCATCGTCCCCTTCAATGCAGGTGACGGTTTCGGTTTCGGTGTGGAAGGAGGCATAGTAAGGATTTCGGATATCGACGCTCCGTTTGAACCGTACGCAAGACGTGTTTTCTATGGCTTTTTGGGTCAATACCATCAGCCGTTCTGCCCTTTTTTCGTCGTCCATGCGGACAAGGCGTTCCGTCTCGTCGGCGCAGGCAGTCATGGGGAGAGCCATGGCTGTCAGCAATACGGCAAGGGTCAGCAATCTTACAATCATTCTTCTCATAGCACGTATCTCCTTTCAAAGTCGGTGTGTTTCGCGTTCACTTATATAAGACACCAAAAAGCGCAAAAACTTACAGATCTTGTATAAATATTTTACAAGATTTTTGTAAACTCTGTATGACTTCCTTGTGAACACATATGTACAGAGAAAATTCTCTCAGGTTCTTTCCGTCCTACCCCGTTGACAAATCCCCGAAACAGCGGTATAATATAGAAAAATCATTTCAAGGAGACTGTCATGGCCAAGCTTCATTTTCTTAAGTCGGTAACCGACACCATCAATACGTCCTTCATTCTGGAGAGCGGCGACACGCGGCTCGTGGTGGACGGAGGCTTCCCCTCCGAGACCCCCTACTTGTACGAATATCTCAAGGAGCTGGGCGGCCACGTGGATGCCTGGTTCATCACCCACTTCCACGACGACCACGTGGGTGCTTTATGGTTCATGATGAAGGAGCATCCCGATATTACCATTGACAGCGTGTACTGGCACCTTCCCTCGGACGAATTCCTCATCCATCACGCTCCCAAGCAGGACGAGTGGACGACCGAGGAGCTTCTGAACGGCTTGCGGGCGTGCATGTCTGAGCGGGGAACCCGTCAGGTCATTGTGCAGACAGGCGACGTCTACTCCTTTGATGGCGGCGCGGCCACCGTCCGCATCCTCCACACTCCTGACGAGACCCTCGTCCGCAACCCCATCAACGATTCCTCCATCGTCTTCCGCTTCGAGGCAGACGGCAAGCGTATCCTGTTCCTCGGCGATTTGGGTCCCGAGGGCGGTGATCAGCTGATCGCCGAGGTTCCTCACGAGGAGCTGAAGGCTGATTTCGTGCAGATGGCCCATCACGGCCAGGGCTGCGTCAAAAAGGATTGCTACGCCATCATCAAGCCCGACTACTGCCTGTGGCCCACGCCTACCTGGCTGTGGGACAACATGGGTCCCGGGGGCTACGACACGGGCATCTACGGAACCGTCGTCACCCGCGGCTGGATCAGCTCCCTGCGGTGCGTCAAGCGACACTACGTCATGATCCACGGAACCCAGGTCATCGACCTTGCGGAGGTGTGATATGATCTTTCTGTGGATCGGGCTGGGGATCGTCGGCTTTCTCGCGCTGGCTATCCTCATCACCGCCTACGTCTGCCACCGCATGATGTACCGCGCCCCTGCCCGCCGTGTTCTCGGCGAGGACGAGTACGAGATCCCCGAGGGGGACATCTACGAGGTCTTCCGCGAGGACATGATCGCCTGGACGAAAATGATCCGCGCCTATCCCTACAAGGAGTATGCCATTCAATCCTTCGACGGGCTGACTCTGCGGGCAAAGTTTTTTGAACGAACGCCCGGCGCACCCATTGAGCTGATGTTCCACGGCTACAAAGGCAACGCCGAGAGAGATCTCAACGGCGGCGTGGAGCGTTGCTTCCGTCTGGGACACAGCGCCCTGCTCATCGACCACCGCGGGGCGGGCTTTTCGGATGGCAACGTCATCACCTTCGGTATTCTGGAGAAGCGGGACTGCCTTGCTTGGGTGGATTTCGCCGTCAAAGAATTCGGCGAAGATGCAAAACTCATCCTCACGGGTATTTCCATGGGTGCGGCTACCGTCATGATGGCTGCAGGTCAACCCCTTCCACCTCAAATTCAATACGTACTGGCGGATTGCGGCTACACCTCCCCGAGGGAGATCATTTCCAAGGTCATGCGTGACATGAAGCTCCCTCCTGCCCTGCTCTACCCCTGCGCCACCTTGGGCGCGAAGCTGTTCGGGCATTTTAACCTGAACGAGGACTCCCCCATGGAGGCCATGGCGCGGTGTAGCGTCCCCGTAGTTTTTGCCCACGGCGACACCGACGATTTCGTGCCCTACGATATGAGCGTACGGCTCTGTGAAATTTGCACGGGACGGCACAAGAAGCTCGTGACCATCAAAAATGCAGGCCACGGTCTGGCCTTCCCCGTGGGGCAGGAGGAATACGTGGAGAAGCTTCGGGAGTTTAAACGGGAGTGTGGGTTTGATTTTTGAACATAAAAAGAGGTGCTCTTGACAGCACCTCTTTTGTTATGCTTATTTTCGGTTAGGCAAACGTCTCGCCTCAGGCTCGTGGATTTTATAAATCTCCTCGGTGGCGAAGGCCAGCTTGGTCACCACGTTTTCCTTGGTGGGATAGCAGTAGAAGGAGTCATTTTCGGTGGAGATATCCACGCAGTCAAAGGGCTTGACGTGGGGGAAATCGTACTCCACGTGGAGACTGTTGGTCTGGAGGGGTTTGCGCTGAATGCGGTAGTCCTCGCCGCGGTAGTGACCCGTGAGGACAAATCCGTTCTCGGGGTCGTGGGTGAGCTTCCCCTCTCCCAGGGGCATGAAGCGGTAGCAACGGGGCATGGAATGGATATCCACGGTATCCTCGAAACGGTAGGTACCGTTTTGCACCTCCTCGCGGACGCATTGCCGTTCCCACTCGAACCAGTCGGGGATGTGGGTGAATTCAGTCTCTCCCTCGGTGGCGGTGAGGGTGCTGTCCTCGTTCATGTGCCAGGTCTTGCCACAGGCGGCGCAGGTCAGGTCAGCGCCTTTGGAGGTCATTTTGAACTCGGTCTGGCAATGGGGGCAACGGTAGAGGATCTTATGGATACCCTCGGCGCGCCAAGGCTCGGTGATCTTGAATCCTCGCTCCAGCTGGTAGTTGTAGTCGTTATAGGTCAGTGCCTCGCGGATGCGGGCATTGATCTCGTCGGGAGTAAGGGTAGCGGCCTCCTCGGCGGTGAGGGTGAGGGTCATGGTGGTGTGCAGGGGCACCTTGCGCTTCTTCTTTACGTTCCAGAAGGGGGAGTGGAGGTAATTGCCGCGGTGGAGCACCGTGACCACGGGAACCTTGTTGGACTTGACCAGATAACCCAACGAGTCGGGCAGGTAGGAGGACGTTCCGCAGGGGGCGTAGCGTGCCTCGGGATACATGCAGAGGATGTCCCCTCTCTGCAGAACCTTGCGGATGGAGCGGATGAGGTGGATATCGTTGGTGAACTTACGGGTGCAGATAGCACCGATCCACTCCATGAGCCAAGGGCGCATGTAGTAGCCGTCGATGTTGACCACGTTATTCACCTTCTGCGGGTAGGTCAGCCCTGACACCAGCTCGAAATCGATGAAGGACATGTGGTTGGAGAGCAGGATATAGGGGGGCTTGATGCCCTCCATGCCGATCTTTTCCAGCTTATATTCCTTCCCCGTCAGCATCATTTTGGAAAGGAACTGAATGAGCCAGGTAAAGAACAGAGGCTGGCGGATGGGGTATTTGGCGGTCTTGTACCGCTTTTTGTTTCTGTAGTTGATTTCTTGATTCATGTGCTGTTCCGTTCATAATATGAATTTTTCATATTATACACGATTTTCGGGAGAATTGCAATAGGTTTTGCGAAATCCATTTATTTTTCGGCAGATCCATGTTCAAATTTGGGGGTTATAGAAGGGGGG
>JAZRIF010000155.1:0-20226 GCA_045645165.1 Eubacteriales bacterium | reverse complement strand
CCCAGATCGTAGAGGAAGTGGTGCCAGAAGCGGGAGTAGATCAGGTGGCGGGTGACGTGCTCCATACCGCCGTTGTACCAGTCAACGGGCATCCAGTAGCGGAGCTTGTCCATATCGGCCAGTGCTTCCCCGTTCTTGGGGTCGATGTAGCGGAGGAAGTACCAGGAGGAGCCTGCCCACTGGGGCATGGTGTCGGTCTCCCGCTTGGCGTCGCCGCCGCACTTGGGGCACTTGCAGTTCACGAAATAGTCCAGCTTGGCCAGAGGGGACTCACCGCCCTGACCGGGCTCAAACTCGCTGACGGGGGGCAGGCGCAGGGGCAGATCCTCGTAGGGGACGGGCACCATGCCGCAGCAGGGGCAATGGACGATCGGGATGGGCTCACCCCAGTATCTCTGGCGGTTGAAGGCCCAGTCCTTCATCTTGAACTGGACACCGCCCTCGCCGATGCCCTTCTCGCCCAGCCACTCGATCATGGCGGCGATGGAGTCGGCCTTGTTGTCGTAGGCGTTCAGGAAGTCGGAGTTGACCATGGGGCCGTCGCCGGTGTAGGCGGCTTCCTCGATGTTACCACCCTTGATGACCTCGATGATGTCGATGCCGAACTTCTTGGCGAAATCATAGTCACGCTCGTCGTGGGCGGGAACGGCCATGATAGCGCCCGTACCGTAGCCCATCATGACGTAGTCGGCGATGTAGATGGGGATCTCCTTACCGTTGACGGGGTTGATTCCCTTCAGACCCTTGAGGCAAACACCGGTCTTATCCTTGACCAGCTGGGTGCGCTCGAACTCGGTCTTCTTGGTGCACTCGGTCTGGTAAGCCTCCACCTCGGCCATGTTCTCGATGCGATCCTTCATCTTCTCGATGATGGGATGCTCGGGGGCGATGACCATGAAGGTCACGCCGAAGAGGGTGTCGGGGCGGGTGGTGTAGATGCGGAGGGTCTCGTCGGTATCGGTCAGACCGAAATTGACGAAGGCGCCGCGGGACTTACCGATCCAGTTGACCTGCTGCATCTTGATGTTGGGCAGGTAATCCACGCCCTCCAGACCCTGCAGGAGCTTGTCGGCGTACTCGGTGATGCGGAGATACCAGACGTCCTTGGACTTCTGGATGATATCGGAGTGGCAGATATCGCACTTACCGCCCTGGGAGTCCTCGTTGGAGAGCACCACCTTGCAGTGAGGGCAGTAGTTAACCATGGCGGTGTCACGGAATGCCAGCCCCTTCTCGAACATCTTCAGGAAGATGAACTGGGTCCACTTGTAGTAGTCCTCCTCGGTGGTATCGATGACGCGATCCCAGCCGAAGGAGAAGCCTACGCGGCGAAGCTGGCTGGAAAACTTCTCGATGTTTCTGTCGGTGAGCTGGCGGGGATGGATGCCCGTCTTGATGGCGGAGTTCTCGGTGGGGAGACCGAAGGCGTCAAAGCCGATAGGGAACAGGACGTTGTAGCCCTGCATGCGTCTCTTGCGGCCAATGACCTCCAGACCCGAGTAGGCCTTGATGTGACCCACGTGCATACCTACGCCCGAGGGGTAGGGGAACTCGACCAGGCCGTAGAACTTGGGCTTGTCGGAATGATCCTCAGCGCAGAAGATCTTAGCCTCGTCCCACTTTGCTTGCCATTTGGATTCAATGGCGGAAAAATCGTACTTCATGGTTATATCCTTTCAAGTTATATTTTCAAAATAAAAAACCGTCCCTGTATGACAGAGACGGATATTTCCGCGGTACCACTCTGCTTGACGCAGTGATTCCACCACGCCCGCTTATGACCCCATAACGGAGGGAGCCGTCCTTCCCTACATGGCGTACGCCGTCTCAGAAAGGCCGCTTGGGGGTGAGAGATAGCCGTTTCCCCTGCCGTGTCACACCGACCCACGGCTCTCTGGAAGGGTTTATCGGGATCATTCCCCGTCTTCGCGTTTCATTGCAAATACAGGATATATTATAGTACGAAACAAGAAAATTGTCAAGTGGATTTTGAAAAAATTCTTCCGAAATCCTGCATTTACGGCAACAAAAGCGGGAAAAAGGATATGCGAGCCCGTCCTTTCCTCTGTTTGGGCTTTTTGGGATGCTCAACAGCCGTCTTTTTTGAGGAATGACTCACTCCCGTCACTTTGCGGCTCACCAGCTTATCCCACAAAAACGAAGCGGTTCTCTGGGATTCCGGCGGAAGCTCGCGGTAGGCCTTGATCATGGATAGAACGGTTTTCCCCGGGTTGGCGTGAAGCTCGGACAGAGTTTTGGCCCCCGTAGATTCCAGCAGATTGAAAATGATCTCGATCAGATCCCGTCGCTCCTCCTTTGTCATGCCCTGAATGTGATCGCGGATGACGGTATCGGTATGGATACCGCGGGGCGACAAGGTATCCGCCCGCAGGAAACGTCCGCCCAGCACCTCCCAGGAAAGGCCGTCGTGCTGAAACAACCCCTTGCGGTTGCTTTTGACAATGGAATACGCCTCGTCGTGTTCCAGAAGAAGCCCCACCAAGGAGTCGTCCGGAAGCAGGATGCGGATGCGATCCGAAAGAGCGCGGTAGGCGTCCGACTGCACCGTTCCCTCGCTGAACCCGGGTCCATCGTGGGAATATACGGCGGCCATATGACGGCGCACCTCCTCTTCGGCGTGGACGGCGCCCCATACCGCCAGGTTGCCCCCTTTGGAGTGTCCTCCCACGTACAGAGCCGTATCCGGAGTCATATCCAACCGATTCAAATACTCCGCCGCCATGCGCTGGGAGGGCACCTCCTCCATGTGGGAGAGGTTGAAGTCCTCCCGCCAGCCCACGATGGTATCGTCGGTGCCGCGAAAGGCTACGAACAGCTGCTCCCCCGGAATGCGTACCGTCAGAGCCGAAAACTGCATTCCCCGCTCCTCGCTGACCTCGTTGACGTAGCCCGTCAGTTCCAGATCGCGGAAACGGGGATACTTGGCCATGCGGCGAAAGAGGGTGAGTATATCGGCGGGAACCATGAGCCCCAACGGACGGACGGGGGTGGTATCGTGGGTAAAGAAGTACTCGGCAGCGGCGGCACGGACGGTGATCCTTCCCTTTTTCGGGTCGGCAGGGACGATGCCGTCCAAGTCTACGTAGGAGAGCAGGCAAAAGATCAGGCTGTCCACCTCGTTTACGGAAGACTGCGCGAAGGACAGGTCTCCCCGCCATTCCAGATAATCGAATACGTTGGGCATAGGGGCTCCTTATGGGCATTTTTCTATGGTTACGCTATCAGTATGTACGAATATGCCGAAGAATATGAAAAGCCCGCGGGACAAATTGCTCCGCGGGTAAGCTTTAACTATATATGAATCTCGACCATATCTTCTTTTCTCACACTGCCCCTCCATCCAACCTCACGATATACCGCTCTCCGTCTACCTCCACGAACACGTCGTGACGAAAGCCTTTCATCAAAAACAGGAGTTCTTCGGTTTCGGAGGCGTTCTCAATGTAGATCTTCATTTCGTCTTACACCTTTCAACCTGTTTTTCTCATTGCATACAGGATGCCAGCAATCGCTCTGCATTCCCGTGGAGAATCCTTTGGGTGTCCTCCTCGGGCAGCCCCGCGCTGAGCACGAAGGCGATCTCGGCTGCAGGATCCGACCAGGGGGTATCGGTGGCGAAAAGAATGCGGTCGGGGTCGTGGGCCCGCAGGATGTCGGCGCAGATCTCCCCCCTTGCGGCGTTCTTGGCACGCCGGATCGCCGAAAGAGACGTGTCCAGATAAACCTTGGTACCGCAGAGCTTTTCCAGCACTTCCCTCTCGCAGTCGAAGCCGCCCGTGTGAGCGACCACCAGTTTGAGGGCAGGGTGACGCTCCATGACACGGAGTACCATATCAGGGGTACAATGCATGTGGTTGGGTTCGAGGGGATCAAAGCCCGCGTGAGTCACTACCAGCATACCGCGAGCCTCACAGCGGGCTAAAATCGGATCAAAAGCAGGCGAGTCAATCTCCACGTGCACGTAATCGGGATGTATTTTGATCCCTGCCAGACCTGCGGTGGCGAGGCGGTCAAGCTCCACGTCCATTTCCTCTGCCGTAGCATCCGGATGCAAAGACCCCAGGGGGATCAAGCGGGGATTCTGGGCTGTAGCAATGGCAAAATCATTGACCTTTTGCATCTGATGGGCATTGGTGGCAATATTGCAGACCACCGAGCGGGTGATGCCTGCCTTGTCCATAGAGGCCATCAGATCGTTTATCGTGCCGTCTGTCAAGGGCATGTAACCGCTGGCGGCGGCATTGATGGTGAGTTGAGCGATGGCACGGGGCGCGAGCTTATCGGGAAAGGCATGGGTATGGAAATCAATGATTGCGGACATGGAAGAACTCCTCGAGTGGCTTATTTGGCAGTAGTATAGCACATTTTTTCGGTAATTATTAGAGGATTTTATGAACAAACAGGAAATTGCAGAGTCAAATCCATGTCATTCCTCACCGCTCCCGCGCATACACTTGACCGAGACAAGCCGAACAAGCTATGCAAAGGAAGGTACCGCTATGTCCATGTATATCCGTCCCGTTCCATTAACTCCCGCCGAAGTTGAAGCATCCCGTCTGAAGCATGGAAGCAATCAACTGTCCGTCAAACGACGGAAAAGCTTTTTCCGTCAGTTTTTTGGAAACCTGGGGGATCCCGTTATTCGGATCTTGCTGGGCGCTTTGGTCATCAACGTCCTGTTTTCCTTAACGGGTGAAGGGGCGGATTGGTTGGAAACAGGGGGCATCGCATTGGCTGTGTGCCTGGCCACTCTGATTTCCACCCTGTCGGAGTACGGCTCGGAGGCGGCCTTTGCCCGTTTATCCGAGGTATGCGCCAATATTTCCTGTCGGGTACGGAGAAAAACGAACGGAGGAGTTGCAGCTGGAGAGGTCTGCGAAATCCCCTTGGTTGACACAGTCGTAGGAGATATCGTTGTACTAGGAGCAGGAGAGATGATCCCTGCCGACGGAATTTTGCTTTCGGGAGAGCTTCGGGTGGATCAATCCGCCATGACAGGGGAGAGCCGCGAGGTAGAGAAAACGCCCCTGAGAAAAGAAAAAGAGGAACGGAATGAACGCAGTCCTGCCGATGCCTGCGCCCTGTTTCGCGGTTGCACCATCGTAAGCGGGGCTGGGGAAATGCTGGTCACACAGGTGGGGGATTCGACCTTCCTGGGACGCATTTCCGAGGAAGTACAGGAGGATACCCGAGAAAGCCCCCTCAAGATCCGTTTGACCAAGCTGGCGGGGCAAATCAGCCGTCTGGGATACGTAGCAGCGGCGCTGGTGGCAGTAGTGTTCCTCCTGAGTGTATTCCTTCTGGACAGCGGATTTGATACGGGCATCATCCTGCAAAAGCTGACTAATTGGCGATACGTGTGGGAGCAACTTTTCCATGCATTAACCCTTGGTTTGACGGTATTGGTAGTAGCCGTCCCCGAAGGACTTCCCATGATGATCGCGGTGGTGCTGTCCTCCAACATGAAAAAGATGGTGAAGGATCAGGTGTTGGTCCGCAAGCCCGTTGGCATTGAAGCGGCGGGGAGCATGAACCTGCTCTTTACTGACAAGACGGGGACGCTGACTGAGGGAAAATTGAGCGTCGGCAAGATCATCACAGGGGACGGAAATATCTTTCGAGATGCACAGGATTTTCGTAAGGGCGCACCAAAGCTGTTCGGTTATTTTGCGGAAGGATGCCTAATGAATACCTCTTCCATGATCGGTCAGAGACATAGCGGTGAGCGGCAGGCGTTGGGAGGAAACGCCACCGACAGAGCGCTTTTGGACGCTGTGCTTCCCTACGCCAAATCCTCCTGCGACACACAGTTCCGTATTCCCTTTGACAGTACCCGCAAGACCTCCTGTGCCGTGATCCGACGGGATGGACGGGAGGTGCTCTTGGTCAAGGGAGCACCCGAACGGCTCATGGCAAGACTCACGGACACCTATCGTCCCAACGGCACCCGGGGGAGCCTCGACAAGGCGGCACTTATGGAAAAAATACGAACACTCACCGAACGGGGCGGTCGGGTGATCCTTTGCGCCGAATCGGTCGCAGGACACGCAGGCCTTCCCACCCGCAGGCGTTTGGAGGGAGGAGACTACGGGGCGCTGACCCTGGTGTGTATCCTTTTGCTCACCGACAAAATACGCAAAGAAGCCCCCGAATCCGTCCGAAAGCTACGGAGGGCCGGCATCCATGTGGTTATGATGACGGGGGATAATCGGGATACAGCCCGCTCTATTGCAGAATCCTGTGGGATTCTTGGACAAGGAGTCAATCTGGTGATCGACAGCGAAGAGCTTTCCCGTATGAACGACATACAGGTACAGGATATCCTGCCCCGTTTGGGAGTGGTGGCGCGAGCGCTACCGAGTGACAAAAGCCGTTTGGTACGAATTGCCCAGCAAATCGATTTGGTGGTAGGCATGACGGGAGACGGCATCAACGACGCGCCTGCGTTGAAACGGGCTGACGTTGGCTTTGCTATGGGAGCAGGTACACAAGTAGCCAAGGATGCGGGGGATATCATCATTCTAGATAATAACCTATCCTCCATCGTTCGTGCGGTGCTGTACGGACGTACCATTTTCAAGTCCATCCGCAAGTTCATCACCCTCCAGCTCACCATGAATTTCTGCGCCGTGGGGGTGACCATGATCTGCCCGTTTATCGGCATTGATTCCCCCGTGACCGTCGTACAGATGCTGTGGATCAACCTCATCATGGACACCCTGGGCGGATTGGCCTTTGCGGGAGAAGCGCCGCTCGCCTCCTACATGGCGGAAAAGCCCAAACGGCGGGACGAACCCATTCTGAATCGTTACATAATCGGAGAAATTGCCTGGTTGGGATGCTTTACGGTGGCGCTGTGTCTGTTGTTCCTCAAGCTTCCTACAATCACCGGGCGGTTCCGTCCGGCTACAGATAACATCTATTTGCTGACGGCCTTTTTCGCTCTGTTTATTTTCGCCTCGGTGTTCAACTGTTTCAACACCCGCACGGACAGACTCAATATCTTTGCGGGGCTTTCCCGCAACAAGGGCTTCTGCTTCATCATGATCGCAGTGCTGACGGTGCAGCTCCTGTTCGTATACATTGGCGGAGCGGTTCTGCGGACAGCACCGCTGACAAAAGAGGAGCTTTGTGTGACGTTCCTGCTGGCGTTGACGGTATTTCCCGCCGAGTTTTTGCGAAAGGTGTGGCGGAGACTGTCGGGAAAAACTGAAGGGTATTGATATATCCTTTTACAAAAATAAATCTCTCCAACCCTTGACATTTCCTCAAATGTGTGGTATACTATAAGTTGAACAATTATTTCATGCGATAAGGAGGATTCAGACATGAGTGCCGATGCATTGAATCTGACAGGTGCCCCTCTGGTTGAGGGTAAGTACCTGATGTACAAGGATCGTCCCCTGGTTCGTGAGGGTGACACCATCTGCTACGGTGATATGGCCGAGAAATATATTCTCATCATGGAGATTTTCAGCTACAAGGAAGAAAATGGCGTAAAGGTGCCCGATACCATTCTGGTTCAGGTGGTGGAGAGCGAGGATCAGAACAAGATCGTTCGCCAGGGCGAAAAGAAGGGTCTGTACGAGGCCTTCGGTTACGGTCTGATTTGGCTGGAGCAGGCTCTCGGTAAGGAAGAAGCTTAAGCTCGACCATATACCAAACAAGCGGGCTCTGTGAGCCCGCTTCTGCTTTTTCAGGGGGATTATGATGCAATTTCAGAACACGAAAACTTTGATTCACGATGCCGTTGAACGGCAGATCATTCCCTGCGCGGCCTATGCGGTCGGACGGGGTAACAACGTATATACGCGGGAATCCGTTGGTTTCGCTTCCCTGTTTCCTGCGCGGGAGGCAGTACGGGAGGACACACTCTTTGATATGGCCTCCCTCTCCAAGGTGCTGTCCACCACCATGGTTGCACTCCGTTTCATGGAGGAGGGCAAGCTACTCCTATCCGATCCCCTCTCCCGCTTTTTTGCAGAGGATGAACTTTCGGGTGCTCCTGAGGGACGGGCAGAGGCCACGGTCTTTCATTTGATGACCCATACCTCGGGCATCACACCGCACATCGCGCTGTGGAACTTCATTTCGCAAGAGACCGTGGGTACAAAGGGATTCGACACAGCGGTGATCAGGACCATCCTTGACTCTGCCCCCTTCTGTAAAGTAGGTGAGCAGGTACATTACTCCTGTATGGGATATATCCTGCTTCAAAAGATCCTGGAGCGCATCAGCGGAGAGCCGCTGGACAAGCTGGCAAGGGAATACGTATTCAACCCGTTGGGCATGACCGCTACGGGGTATTTGCCCTTCGGGAACAACCTGAACAAGCCCGACTGCAATACCGCGACCACCGAGTTTTCGTCCATCCACAAGTACTACATCCGCGGTCACGTTCACGATGAGAACGCCCATTTTCTGGGTGGCGTATCGGGAAATGCGGGGGTATTTTCCAGCCTTTCGGATATGATCACCTTTGCCCAAATGCTTTCTCTGCGGGGAGAAATGCCCGCCTCTATGGGTGGCGGACGGTTCCTGTCACAGCGAATCTTTGATCTTGCCGTTGCCGACTACACCAAGGGCAAAAACGAGTCCCGCGGGCTGGGCTTCCAGCTTCGTCCTCCCTTACCCGCCCTGTCTGCGGCGGGGGATCTGTTCGCCTACGGCTCCTTCGGCCACACGGGCTTCACAGGAACTTCCCTCTATGTGGATGCCGAGACGGGTGTGTGGGCGGTGCTCCTCACCAACGCCGTGCATCTGGGACGGGACAAGACCGAATTCTTCCGAGTGCGACGGCTGTTTCACAACACCGTGGCGGCGGCCATGCAATGACAGAAAGACATCCCGAAAGATCCGCAGAGGCATATTCTGCGGATTTTTGTATTCGGGTTCCAATTCCAAGCAGATTTGGCGACATATAGGGTAAGGGAGAACACCATCCCGAAAGGAGGTCTATCTATATGGACAAACAGAAACATATTTGCCCCGATGACGAAATCGTCGATCTGTATTGGGCGCGCGACGAGGACGCCATTGCCGCCACTGACCGCAAGTACGGCGGGTATCTCTACACCATCGCCTACAACATCCTCCACGATCCCCAAGACTGTGAGGAGTGTCGGAATGACACCTATCTTCAGACATGGAACACCATCCCACCAAACAAGCCAACCAAGCTGCAAGCCTATCTCACCAAAATCATCCGCGCCATCTCCATTGACCGTTATCGGGAGCGGACAAGACAAAAGCGCATTCCCTCCGAGATGACGGTGTCTCTAGAGGATCTGGCCGAAACGCTGGCCTCCGACACGGCGGGCGAGCAGGAAGCAGCCGAGCTGGCACGGTGCATGTCGGACTATCTGGTCGCCCTTTCCAAGCGGCGTCGGTTGATCTTTGTCTGCCGCTACTACTGCGCCGACCCGCCCGACCATATTGCCGCCATGCTGGGAATCACCACCTCAGCGGTATACAAGGAGCTGAAAAAAATTAAGGACGGACTGCAGGCACACTTGGGAAAGGAGGGATTTTCCGTATGACGCAAGAGATTTTGATAGATGCCATCACCGCACTGAATGGTGACTTTCTGGACGAGGCACTGTGCGAGCGGGCACAGCTACTGCCCCGTGCTGCGCGAAGGGTCAAGCCACTGATAGTAAAACGGTTGAGCACCTTGGCCGCCTGTTTGGCGGTGGTTTTGGCGGTGGGGCTCTACGCCAAAACCATATTCACAAACAGCCACGGTATCGCTCCCCATTCCAAATATTTCGCCTCAGCTGAAGCGGTAGAAGACTTTTTGGGCGAAAACTTACTCCTAAAACAGCTGGATGATCCCTTGCCCCGCGACCGGGATATTCACGTGACCTTTCCCACGTACGAGGACGGTACCCACGGTGACGAGCCGCTCATGCTGAACGCACGGTATATAGCGATCGAGCATGATAACAGTCTCTCTACCATAGACGTCACCACCTATGTGAATCTCTATATCCTCTTTGATCGCGACAGCGTGGAGGACAGCTACATCGGCGGTTACGACGAGCAAGGGCTCTCAAAACAGTACGGGGAGATCACCGTGGTCTATTCCCTCATCGAAGACGGCATGATGCACGGACAGGCGAAGTTCCTCTACGGCGGAAATCTCTACGTCCTGGACGTCAATTCTACGGGGGACATCCACCTTCTCATGAAGTATTTGGATATACTCCTGGGGGAGGTGGATGCGTCATGATCGCCCTGATTCGAAGCGGATTTTTTGAAGATCTCGGCGGACAGGCGGTCGGGCTGTGGTGCATTCTGTTTTTGGTCGGCGGGGTTCTTTGCCTACTGATCCGAAAAAGGAGCACCCGACTCATCACGGCTTGTGTGAGTCTTGCGCTCCTTGGAGTTTTGGATCTGATGGCTTTATTGCCCACTCCGCCCCCACTTTTAGGCGACGGTTATGCCATTTGGGGAGACATTGGATTGATCGGAGCAAGCTTTCTTACGCCGTTTGCGTTGGGGGGCTGCTTATGCCTGCTGTTCACGGTCATCCTTCGCGGATTGTATCGGTATATATGGTCGCGTTGATACAAGGGTCGGAGGCTCACAGCTTCCGACCCATATTTTTTATTCTTCTTCGTCAATCTTTACATCAATTCCATTGACCTCCACACCGCCGTCGGCGCGAACGAGAACGTACTTGACGCCGTCGATGACGCGGGTATCCACCAGATCGGTTCGGGCAGGATTGACCTTGATGACCACATCGGGGGTGCGAACCTCGAACTTATTCGTATCCACGATGTTGCGGGGAGAGAGGGCGGCGTTCTGTCCGAAGCCCTTGTCGAACTTTTCTTCGAACTGCTCAATATTCTCATCAGGCACACCGCAGAATCCCAGCATATCCCGAATGACGTACTTATCCACGGTCAGAGGCTCGGGCTCCTTGGAGATCTTATGCTCCTCCATAGCCAGATTGATCTGGGCGTGGACGGAACGGATCATGGGCAGAGAACAGGCCTCACCCGTAGCATCGGCCAGCACCGAGCGGAAGGTCTCCTTCTGTTCGGTAGCGGGCATGGGAAGATCTCCGGCGTTGAATACGGCGTCGGTGAACTCCTTGTGGCTGTTGTCGGTAGCACGGGTGTAGTAGAGAGCCCCGTACAAGTTGGTGGAACGGTTGTCAAATGCGGGGAACATAAAGCCCAAAGCGGGAGGCGAAATCACCGAGTCCGCCACCACGTTGCGGAAGCAGTTCTCTTTTACGTAGTAGCTGAGGGAGGGCTTAGCCATCTTGATGGGACAGATCGCGCAGAGGATGTAGCGGAACATTTCACTCGATTCGTCGTCCTTGGCACCGTCCTTACGGTAGGTGAAGACGTCGTAGCAATCGTAGGCCAGCAGAATCATGTAGTTCCCTTCGATCTCCAGACTGTCGATGATCTTTTTGTAGAAGCTATGGATGAGCTCGTCGTCCTGGAGGGCAGTCTCGCGGAGATTGCAAAGAAGCTTATGCTGGGGGGATTCCATGACCTGTTGAGTCGAAAAATGAATGTCAAGTAGGTTTGTATCCACCTTGCCCGACAGGGTCTTTTTGAGAAGCGAGAGGATCTCGTCGGCTTCGGTCTCAGTCATCATGGCTACCGACTGATCCATCTCGGAGATGATCTCCCGCTTTTCGTTGACATAAGCACCGCGGATGCGGCTGATGCTGGTCTTATCGGCACGGAACCGGCGGCGAAGCTCGGCTATTTCTTTATCGTTCATGGGTATATACCTCGTTTCTGTTGAATCAATTAAATGCTCATTTCCCGCGTGAGTGCTTCCCTGGCCGAGGGTCTGTTACACAGCTCCAGTTTTCCGTCATCCATGCGATAAATGCGGTCAGCGCGGTTGGCAATGGACATATCGTGGGTGACCATGATGAGGGTCTGGCCAATGAGGTTTTTGGTTTCCAGAAGCAGCTCCAATACCTCGTCTGCATTGGCTCTGTCCAAGTTTCCCGTGGGCTCGTCGGCAAAAAGAATATGGGGCATATTGATGAGGGCGCGGGCGATGGCCACGCGCTGCTGCTGACCGCCCGAAAGCTCCGAGGGCAAATGGTGAAGTCTGTCCTCGATGCCCAAGGATACCACCAACTTCTTGAACATTTCCTCGTAAGAAGCGTTCTCCTTGTTACACATAAGCGTAGGGATAAGAATATTTTCCAAAGCCGTAAACTGAGGGATAAGGTTGTGGCTTTGGAAGACCATGCCCAAATAATTTCCACGGAAGCGTCCCAATTCATCGGCACTCATCGCCGTGATATCCTGGCCTCGGACGGTGATGGTTCCCGCTTGGGGACGGTCCAAACCTGCGAGCAGGTGGAGCAACGTAGACTTACCCGAGCCGGATGCGCCCACAATGGCGATGAATTCTCCCTCGTAAACCTTCATACTGGCGCGATTGACAGCGGTAATGACCTCGTCGGACTGGTTGTATTGGCGCACCACGTCGGTTGCTTCCAGAATCACGCGGTCGGGGTTGATATGGGTTGCAGTATCGTTTGCCATATTGGTAATTCCTTTCTTATATATCAATCTACGCGGCGCACACCGATATCCGGCTTGGTGTACAGGCGGTAAGGCAGCTCGCAGGACAGGAATCCGCAAAGCACCGACACCAGCACGCAAGCGATCAGAGCGGGAACGGAGAGACGGAATTCATAGTGCAGACTCTCGGTCAAATGGAGAAAAGGAAGCAACGTTCCCACGGTATAGTAGACCAAATAATTACAAAGCAGCGAGAGCAGAATCGTCACCAAGAAGGCCGTGCCGGACAGCACGCCTCCCGCCAAACGGTGTATTTTGGCGAAGGCATCGTCGGGGGCACCCAGGGCGTGGAGCACGGCAAACTCGTTTCGGCGCTTACGGTAGAACATGATTTGGGAGAAGTACCACACCATGGGTGATATGACCAGAAGGCATACCGCCAGGGTCAGGATCACGGCGCTGTCATTTTTCAGACCTTTAATAGATGCTTCAAAGTAATTTCCCGTAGGGACAACTGACCAATCTGAGAAGGAAGATACGGCTTTACGGATCTTATCCTCTGCGGCGCGGACAGTATCCACGTCAGTTCCCTTATCCATGTAGACCTTGAGGTCGGTACGAACAGCCGGACGCCCCGTAAGATCTGTATAATTGGCGTGGCCTACACCAAAAGTGATGGTATCCTCGGAGTTCAGTCCGCGTACTACGGCGCAGACCGTATAGGTCTCATAGCGGAATTTGTTAAGATCAATCTGATAGCGAAGCATTTGCTTGGCATCCAGGACGAAGCCGTTATATCCCACCACCACGCAGTCGGCCACGATGATCTGATCCCCGGGCTTGAATTGATAAATCTTCTCGTTGTAGATATCCTCGCTGATGATGACGCCATTTTCCATCTCCAGAACAGCGTAGGGATCTCCCTCAAAGGTGGCGAGATTATGATTGATGATATTGTCAATCCAAAGCTTATCCACAGCCGTATAGGCGTAGTTGTTCATCGCCCATTTGTATCCTTCGGAGGTGCGCTCCTTACTGGATACGATGTATTCCGAAGCGTTGTAAATCTGACCGGGCTTGAGAAGCAGGTGAGAAAGGGTATATCCCCCCGACAGACTCACGTCCCACTCGGCATGGTTGACACCGGGAACTTCTTCGAGTTCACTCAGGAACAGATCCACGTCGTAACGAATATCCTCAGCCTGAGAATCGGTAGGAGCCCAAGGTTCGTCACCAATGACATCTCCTTCCTCGGTTTCGGGCTCTTCATAGTAATTGGAGGGACGGTAGGCCACCTGATACTCGTAGGGATCAAGATCGTTATGGAATCGCTCCATTTCAGCTATGTACAATCCCGAAATGAAGAACGATGCGAACAACACGGCGGAAATCACCAGACGGAGATAGTATTTCCGCATGCGCCAGAAGCCGTAGAGCTCGTATTTGCCGGGGAAATCCTCCCCGAACAGGAAGAAGGAGCGGCGAGGTGAGGAGACCAGATTGGTATTGTCCCCCGCCAGCAGATGACGGACAGGAGGCTGCTTCGACATACGACGCACGGGATACCACACCGACACGAATACGGCAATGATACTGCCGAGCAGCGGGATAAGGATCGCCACAGGAGAAAACCACAGGCCGACTCCGCGCGGGATATAGAGGATTCCTGCAATTCCGCAACCAACAAGCGTAGCGGGAATCCAGGTCAAGGCGGTGATGGAGAGTAGCTCGCCTCCGGCCGCGCCCATGAGTTTAGGGAAATCGGCGCCGCAAGCCATGTACATACCGTAAATGAATCTGAAATGATCCAAACGGATGAGAAACAGCACCACCATCATAAGAATGGAGAACGCGAGCCAAGCAAGTGAAACAGACCAGAGTTGAACGGTGTAGGGCGTGCCGTAATCCTCGTCAAAGGTGTAGAGGGGGGATAAGCGAATATCTCTGCGACCTTGGGATACACGGTTCAACATATCATCGTGAACTTCCCAATAAGCGGTTTCCATGCCGTAGGTAGTATCCAGCATAATACGGCAGGAGTACGTACCGTCCAGGAGAGGCTTGCCGTTATTGACCCAATAGTAGCTCTCCAAGTACTCGTTATCACGTTCGAGTTGATACTGGAGCTGTTGATCCAGATTGGCGTACTGCTCGTTATCCAGGAGAGCAACCTCAATATGATAATCGTACTCCTCGGCTACAGCACTCTTCGCCTCATGCATATTGGCTTCGGTACACAGAGAAACCGTCCAGAAGCCTGCTGTCATAACCAAAGCAGCCAAATAGAAGCAAATGTATTCCTTCCAATTTTTCGTGACACTTCGAAACGCATTTTTGAGATTCGGTGGGTAGAGCACCGAGCCGATGGAAGCAAACAGAGTCGTGAGCCACTCGATCAGCCGCTTGGTACGGGATTTTTTCGGCATAGGGAAATCCATCCTTTCGCAAAAGGTATCTATGAGATCCACTCAAAATGAATATAGATTATTATAGCATAAATGTGTGACGATTCTGTGTATAGGAAAAATGAAATAGCATACAAAAATTTCGTCGCATTTTTGTGCAGAGGGGCGATAATCCGTAAATCAAGATTAGCGCAATGTTTTTCATTCGCCCACAATACCGACAAACACTTTTGAAAGCGTACAAACCTTCCCTTCTTTACGATATATCCGATACCATTTCTCCAATTTTTACTCGTGTTAAACGAAAAGCCGCATTCAAAACAGAATGCGGCTTTCCATCGGCAGTTTATCGCATATAGGTTAGGTCATCCAAAAATATCAATCCAAATATTTCAGTTTCTCCACCGTCCAACCTTCCAGATGGCGGCACAGATCAGCCGACGCCCGCTTAGCTTCGGGCAGGTCATGCTCCAAGTAGTTGCCGCACTGCCACTTCTCGGTGCCGGGGATCTCCCCCTCGTAGGCGGCGATGAAGGCGAAGGAATCCTGCACCAGCTTAATGGCGTTCTCGTGGCTCACGGAATCCCGCACAAGCAGGTAAAAGCCCGTCCGACAGCCCATAGGGCCTACGTAGACCACCTGATCCGCAAAGCCACTATTGCGGGCATAGGTGGCGAAGAGATGCTCGATGGTGTGGGCGGCGGGGGTGGGGAGGTAGTCGCCGCCGTTGGGGATCTTCATGCGGATATCGTAGGTCACCACGTCCCCGTCGATACGGGAGATGTACATACCCTCGGTGAGAGTGTCGTGGTTCACGGTAAAGCTGGCAATGGTTTTCATGGTATTCTCCTTTCATATGGGGAATTTCTACCCACAGTATACCACAAAAACGTCCCCGTGTCAAGGACATAGGCTGTCCAAGCGGGGGGTGTTTTTTGCTGTTTTTCAGTTTATGCTTGATTTTCCAAAAGGCCCGCTTCCTCCAGGGCAAGAATTCCTTCCCAGGCCTCGCTCACGGCGGTAGCGGCATATTTAGCCAATGCGTAGCGCAGTCCCGTGGGACAATCCTCAGGGAGGGGCAACGACACAGCGGAGAGCATTTTCTTTTGAATAGCGGTGAGGGTCACCTCGGCACCTTCTTTGATTTTGATCATACGGAACTCCTTTTCGGTTCTTTCAACGGCGATGGGAAGGATGTTTCCCCGCCGTATGGCCTGCGGGCTTTTTACGAGGGCGGGTCACAAAACCGCCCAACAGATGGATCGGAACGGTAGCCAAACGGATCAGCCAGGGGATAACGCCCTGTTCCTCGCCTCCATTGATCCAGGCGATCAGGCAAAGGATGGCGGCCAGCATACATCCGCTGATCAGACTTCCGATCATTGCTTTCTCCCCGGCGCATTTTCCCGCCGTAATCCCGCCTGCCAACGAAGCAAGCCACAAAGCGGCTACCGACAACGGTGTAACCAAGGCTGTAGGATCAGGGCTTCGGTAAGCGGCCAATGTCAAGGCGGTGACGAATATCACGCCGGAAGCCGTTGTAACCGCGAAAGGAAGAAACAACTTGCGAAGAATACGCGAAAAGCCGCCCGCTTGCGTGTCGGACGGCTCCTCGGCGCGCCCCGATCTCCCGACCGTGAGGGCGGGACGAGGCAAGCGGTCGGGGGGCTTCCCGACGGAATTGTGTTGGGCTCTCAATCTTTGATTCATGGACATCCCCTCCGTTCGGTAACCAAGTTTTTGGTTTATTCGAAGCATTCTATGCGGAACGGAAAAGAAATATGCCCATGATTCCCTTTTTAAAAGTTTTTGGAGTCTTGAACCTTTTGGTCAAAAAGTTCAAGCGTGGTAGTAGCCGAAGCGGCGACGCGGTAGTGAATGACATCACGGTGTGATGTCAGAGCCGCGATGTGACCGAGCCCGCAGGCGAGACATGGGGCAGAGCCCCATGACGCTCCCAATCAATCCTGTGCGTCCTCGGCCTTGACGTCTACGCGGGAGACGGCGGTCTTGAGGATGCGGATACGGGTACGGTCGTGGCTGGTCTCCAGCACCAGAGTTTCCTCCTTGATGCTGACGATCTTGCCGATGATGCCGCCGATGGTGGTGATCTCATCGCCTACGGACAGGCTGTCGCGCATATCCTGCGCCTGCTTCTCCTGCTTCTTGTTGGAGCGGCTGGTGAAGAACAGCATGGCCACCATAGCAACAATAATCAGGAGCATGGGGAGCATGGAGCCCAAACCGCCGGTAGCACCGTCATTGAAAAAGAAAAGTGCGTTTATCATGTTGATTATCCTCCGATGGAATTCATTACCATAGTATTATACCGCATTCACGGTTAAATATCAATGGATTATTTGTAAATTCATGTGAATTTCACATGAACTCGCGTGGGACTTATCAGGCCTGCTTGGCGGCTTGATCCGAGCGCTTATGCGTCAGGAGCCATTCGATGGCGTGGTACTCGTACATGGCAGGCTCCCAGGCGTTGTGTCCCACCCCGGGGAGCAGGGTGATCTTGACGTCACCGCCGTTGACCCGCAGGGCGTCGGCCATACGGATGCTCTCGCTGACGTCCACGGCGCCGTCCACCATACCGTGGAAGGTCCAGACGGGCACGTTCTTGATGCGGTAGGCGTTCCAGGCCATGCCTCCTCCGCAGATGGGCACGGCAGCCGCAAACAGTTCGGGCACCGACATGAGCATAGTCCAGGTGGCGTAGCCGCCCATGCTGGATCCCATGAGGTAGACGCGGTCGGGGTCGACGTTGTTCATGGTCGAAGCGAAGCGCACGAACTCAATCAGCTCGGTAAAGCACATATACCAGTTGTCGAACTCGCAGAGGGGGCCTGCGACCATGACGTCAATATTGTTCTTGTGGATGTACTCCTCCATCATGAAGGGGTATCGGGGGAGCTGGAGGTCGTGACCGCGGCCGCCCGCGCCGTGGAGATAGATGATGAGGGGGTATTTCCTGGTGGGGTCGAAACCCACAGGGGTGGCAAGGTTGTATTGGATAGTATTGTGGATGAGATGTTGCATGGTGGGGCTCCTCTCTGTTATGTCTTATTTTTCTTTCGGCGTTGCTTCGACCCCAATCACATTACCGCAATACACGGCATACACGATTCGACCCGTATATGTCCCCCGCTCGGGGAAATTCGGGTCGTACCCGTCGCCCTTGACCGAGACGGTATCTCCGCTCCCGTCCACGAAGGTCAACGCCATAGTGCGGTTGCTCTCGGCGTAATTGCAGTCGAACTCGCCCTCGTAGACAGCGTAGGTGTTCTCGTCCATATCCCGTTGCATACGCTCCAGGCGGACGGCAGACGTAATACCGAGCGCCACGCCCAAGCAAAACACAAGCACTCCAATGACGGCGATCCATGCTTTATTTTCCTGCCGTATACGGGCTTTTTGGGCATTCCGCTGAGCATCCCTCTCTCGGCGATTCAGTTTTTTTCCGTTGCGATAACGTGTTTGATCTTCTTCGGCGATAGCAGCTGTGACCGACCACCTGGGATACGCCATTTTTTTGCTTCTCGACATGCAGAACAGGATCACCAACATGGCCAGCACAACAATTTCTAATAGGATCACTTCGGTCACTTTTTCACGGTACATCCCTGAAAGAATCTCATCAAAACGGGATATTTCCTCGGCAGTAAAGCTCATGACAATGCCTCCAGAAAAGGAATCAGCTCAGAAAGCTCCTGCAGCTTTTTCCACACCAGCGCCTCCACCTCCGGGGTAGGCTTCACCAGGTCAGGCACCATCACTCCCCGCATCCCCGCGGCGTGAATGGAGCGGACACCGCTCATGGAGTCCTCCACACCGATGCACTCGGCGGGGTCAACCCCCAACCGCTCGGCGGCCAAAAGGTAGATGTCGGGGGCGGGCTTGCCGTTCTCGATCATGTCACCCGTCACGATAGTGTCAAAATACTTGGTCATATCCGTGCGCTCCAGATGATCCTTGACGGTATCCCACGGGGTGGAGGTGGCCATACCGATCTTGTAGCCGTGGGCTTTCAGGTAGGAAAGCACCTCATGGGCGCCCTCCTTGACGGGGACGCCTTTTTCCAGAATGCCGAAATAGTAATACTGACGGCGGGGGAGGTAGTCCTCGAAGGGGATATCGGGGTACTTCTTCGCCCAGTACTCCGCGATCCACGGGATGGTGGTACCGGTGCAGTCGCGGACGGTGTTCTCAATGTCGGGGACATTAAACTCGGCGGCGGCGGCCTTCCATGCCTGCAGGTAGACCTTCTCGGTGTCGTGGAGGGTGCCGTCCTTGTCGAAGATGATAGCTTTGATGGGGGTCATAATTCTACCTCACAGGAGTGGATTGGCGGGAGGGGCAAGCCCCTCCCCTACGGGACACGGTTTAATCAGGGCAACGCTCGCCGAGGATCACGCGGTACTTCTGGTAGAAGGACTCAAAGTAGCCGCCATCCAGAGCCTCGCGGATCTTGCGGGTGAGGTTGTTGTAGAAGTACAGATTATGGGTGACGGCCAGGCGCATACCCAGAGACTCCTTGGCCTTGATGAGATGGCGGATGTAGGAGCGGCTGTAGTTACGGCAGGTGGGGCAGTCACAGGTCAGGCCGATGGGGCGAGGATCCTTCATGTACTTCTCGTTGAGGAGGTTGATCTTACCCTCCCAGGTGAACAGGTTACCGTGGCGGGCGTTTCTCGAGGGCATGACGCAGTCGAAGAAGTCCACGCCCATATGGACGGCCTCCAGGATGTTGCAGGGAGTACCCACGCCCATGAGGTAGCGGGGCTTGTCCTTGGGCATATGGGGCTCCACTACATCGATGATGCGGTACATATCCTCGGTCGCCTCGCCCACGGCCAGGCCGCCGATGGCGTAGCCCTCGCAGGGGATCTCGGCGATCTTCTGCATATGCTCCACACGCAGATCCTCGTAGGTGCCGCCCTGGTTGATGCCGAAGAGCATCTGGTTCTTGTTGATGGTCTCGGGGAGGCTGTTGAGTCTGTCCATCTCGGCGCGGCAACGCTCCAGCCAACGGACGGTACGGGCGCAGGACTGCTTGACGTACTGGTAGGGGGCGGGGTTCTCGATGCACTCGTCAAAGGCCATGGCGATGGTGGAGGCCAGATTGGACTGGATCTGCATACTCTCCTCGGGGCCCATGAAGATACGCTTACCGTCAATGTGGGAGGCGAACTTGACGCCCTCCTCGGTGATCTTGCGGAGGGAGGACAGGGAGAAGACCTGGAATCCGCCGCTGTCGGTCAGAATGGGCCTCGGCCAGTTCA
>JAZRIF010000154.1:0-6336 GCA_045645165.1 Eubacteriales bacterium | reverse complement strand
CTCGGGGCAAGATGCACTTAAAAAGTGCCATCGAGCGCCTTGCCGGCATCTTGCAGAGGTTCTGCGCTGCCCCAAACCCGTATCAACACAAAAAAGGAGTGGTAAACCACTCCTTTTTCGTATTGGTGCGGGCAAGAGGACTTGAACCTCCACCGAGTTGCCCCGACTAGAACCTGAATCTAGCGCGTCTGCCAATTCCGCCATGCCCGCGCGGAACAGGTCATATTATAGCATACTCGGGTCGGTTTGTCAAGAGGTTTTTGCAAAAAAATCAAATATTTTTTGCGTCGATCGCATCATTTTTGACGACAGCTTTTTTGTGGCCGCGGGAAACCAGATAAAACATCAGATAGAAGGTAGATATGTAGATGAAAAACAGGAGTACAACCAGCAACGGATAGAGTACGGGATGACCGTTGACCCAATTGTATACGATATCGTAAGGTGTGCCGTCACCGGCCATCAGGAACATATAGTTGTAGTCAATGAGGAGATTGACTACGTACGCTGTCGTGCAGAAGCTCATAAGGATGCAGAATGTAATCCATATATTTTTCTTCTTCATGCTGGCCAGACCGGCTATGACGATGTACAGGGAGGCGAAACCGGATATGCAGTGTGTTATACCCGAGATCACATTGTCAAAGCTCAGAACGGGGTATGCGTTGTAGTTTTGTCCCGCGCCGTATGTGCCGAGAACAGCCCCCAGCAAACCGAATATAAAAACGAAATCCAGCGCGGCTTCTTGCACTCGTCCTCGTGTCCATGCGGCTAAGGGAAGGGTAATGAGCTGAATGCTACATAAAAACAAGGGTAACTCATGGAGCCAAGCCATGGGGTCCTGTCCTCGGATAGAAAAAATAAGGATTTTGAAAAGTTCCAGAGAATCAATGAAAATTGCTGCCAGAGCGATAACGAGAAGTTTTTTCTCGATTGGTTTACGGCGATTGACCAGTCCTGACCAGATAGCGAGGCCGATCATAACGACCATTAAGGAGGTTACAAAAAGCAGGTGTTGCCAGGACATATATCCTTCAGGCTCGCGAGTATATCCGTCCCAGCCAAAAAATTCTTTCATAACGAGGGTTTCCTTTCAGTAGTTCTATCCTGTCATTGTGATCTGATAATTGAATCCACACAAATATATCACAAAATCGTCACATTTTGCGGCTAAATGTAAAAAATTAACGAAAATTTCATATAATTGTGCAACGTTTGATTATGCAAAAGCAAAAGAAATCTACACGATTGGGGAAACGATTATACCCGATTCATGAAATAATAATGAAAAAAGGGGTAAAATATGTTGTCACATCATCATCTGCAAGGAGTCTTGGGAAATTGCACAAAGAAGAGGTTAATATTTTAGCGAAAACACGGCTTGACAGCAGAGACTATTTGTGTTATGATACCATGAATGATCTATTTGGAGGATAGCGACATGAAGCGAACCTTGAATCGAATGCTGGTGTGGGGATTGGCCTTTCTGACCGTTCTGGTCATGGTTATGGCCGCCTGTACTGCTGAGAATCACACATCCGATACATCCGTCGGGACAGGCACCGAGGTTATCCCGGATTCCGATACCGATGCAGGCAACGAATCCGTTGGGGAAACCGTCGGAGATGCCGACAGCGAAACGGCACCCGAAACGGTGGCTGACACCGTGACAGAAACGCCGACGGAAGTAGCTACCGAGGCACCCACCGAGGCACCCACCGAACCTGTGGATCCCTTGGCCAAATACGAATTTGGGTACGGTTCGACTATGGATATGTCGGCTTACGATCCCATTCAGAATCATGAGACCGTTGTGGCCCCCGATGACGATCCGTCGATGCTTTTGTGGTTCGATCATCTCACCGAAAAGGTGACCCGTTACACCATCAACAAGAATGGCGCTCAGACCTACACCATTCAGATGGGAAAAAACGAAATGGAGGGCTGTCAGTTCTTTGTACACTCTCCCGCGGAAAAGCACATCACCGTAAAGCTGTCGGATTTTACCAACGATAAGGGAGAAACTCTGCACACCGAGCTGGGGGTTGGCTACTACGTAGAGGACGGCTATCTGCCCTACCACGGCTACTCTAAGGAACTGGTCTATATTGACGCGGTGGTTCCGTATGAGTCCTACATTTCGAAGACCGATGGCGGAAACTACGAAGAGGGCGCGTGGGTAAGTATTGGCCCGTACTCCTACAAGCCCTGGGATCTGGACAACTACCCTTATCGCGATACATCCCGCGGTTTCGTGATCCAGGCTAAGACCACAGTGGACACCACTCCCGGTGCTTATAAAGCCACCATTGAGATCTACGATGCGGACACGGGTAAATGCATCAAGATGGCGAACGTGTATACGTACGTGTACGACGTGATCCTGTCCGAAGAAACCGCGTTGAACACGACGTTTTTGATCTGGCAGAACAATATTCTGGAGCAGTATGCCAAGCTTGGCTCGACAGCTTCCCATTACGACATCCTTAAGGCTACGGCGGAGTTCCTTCTGGAATACCGCATTACCCCTACGGGTACCTTTGACTACGGTACCGAATGGCTCAGAAACCCTCGTGTAACCACCATTCGCGTAACCTCCAAAGAGCAGTACGATGCACTCAAGGATGATCCCATTCTGGCACCCAAGATGTACTTCTATGGGCAGGATGAGCCGGGCACACCCCGTCCCAACATGGGGGATGCCAACGGCTTCAAGAGCATCGAAGCGCTGCAGTCCGAGGCCGAAATGCTCATCAACGAGTGGGGCTGGACGGACTACCGCATGGTCTCTCCCTTTGAGCTGAACATCAATTACACCAAGAATAAGAGCCGCGACCAGATCGATTTCATGTCCCGATATGTGACCATCTGGTGCCCTAAGTTCTTCAGCTTTACTCCCAGAGAGTTGGCTTTTAAGACGGGCAGTAAATTCACCCACTCCACCCTTAACGACAAGCGGTACGGCGAATTTGCCGAGCGTATGGCGAACTACGTAGCCGAGGGAGACGAGCTGTGGGCATACGTATCCTGTACGCCCGCCTATACGGCGCCCTACCAGAATATCCTGCTCTTCAACGACGGCACCGAGGCGCGTACCATGTTCTGGACTTGTTACAACCAGAATGTGACAGGCTTCCTCTACTGGCACGTTTCCAATTATTCCGGCGTGGGTGACAATACCTATACCATGCGCTGCCCCTTCCCCAAGGAGGGCCCCGGTGACGGTATCCTCATTTATCCCGGCGCGGTTTATGGCCAGCTGGATCCCATCCCCTCCATCCGTCTCATCATCATGAGAGAGGGTATCGAGGACTATCAGCTCCTGACCATGCTGGAGGCGGCTAAGGGTGAGGCGTATACCGATGAGCTGGTACATCACATCGTGACCAGCACCATTACCTTTACACGGGACGACGACGCGATCTACAACGTCCACTCCTACCTCCTCAGAGCGCTGGAGGAAGCGAAATAATCCTATGCAAAAAGGACTCGCCGTGAGGCGAGTCCTTTTTGGTATAGGGGATTCGTTGATCCAATGCGGTGCAACATACCGAGTCGGATGGTTTACGGGCTCACGTTACAGAAGGATTCATGATAATCCCCCGTCGTTCGTGTAGTAATCCTCCAGCCTCGAGACGGGACAGCGGACGTATTCCATGGTCACGGCGTCGTAGTCCATCATATTCACACCGAAAAAGAACGCCCCGAACCCGAGGCGTTCTATATTCGTATGGTGAGATCAGATCACTCGTCAAATGACGCGCACACGGAGCACACCCTCCAGGGCGGTCAGATGCTCGGCCACAGCGGCGGGAACGGTGCCGGTCACGTCCAGAATGGTATAGGCGGCGTTACCGCGGGACTTGTTGGTCAAGTTCTCGATGTTCAGACCCTCGGCGGATACGGCGCCGGTCAGGGCGGTCAGCATACCGGGGACGTTCTCGTGGAGCACGCAGAGGCGGGCATCACCCGAGCGGGGCATGGAAACGGCGGGGAAGTTGACGCTGTTCTTGATGTTACCGTTCTGCAGGTAGTCGTCCATCTGGAGAGCAGCCATGACAGCGCAGTTGTCCTCGGATTCCTCGGTGGAGGCGCCCAGATGGGGGATCAGGATGGCACCCTTGACACCGATGAGCTCGGGGGTGGCGAAGTCGGTGACATAGCGGGAGACCTTACCCGAGGCCAGTGCCTCGATCATGTCGGCGGACTTGACCAGAGAGTCACGGGAGAGGTTAATGATCTTGACGCCGTCCTTCATGCTGGCCATGGTAGCGGCGTTGATCATGCCCTTGGTGTCGGCAGTAGCGGGGACGTGGATGGTGATGTAGTCAGCCACCTTGTAGACCTCCTCGTAGGAGGCGGCGTGGGTGATGTTGTGATTCAGATTCCAAGCAGCATCTACCGACAGGAAGGGGTCGCAACCCACTACCTTCATGCCCAGACGGACGGCAATGTTGGCCACCAGACCGCCGATAGCGCCCAGACCGATGACACCCAGAGTCTTGCCCTGAATCTCGTTACCTGCGAACTTGGACTTGTTCTTCTCCACGGTCTTGGCGGCGTCGGCGTCGTCCTTCAGGGTGCCGACCCACTCGATACCGGCTACGATGTCACGGGAGGCCAGAAGCAGGGCACAGACGGCCAGCTCCTTGACGCCGTTGGCGTTGGCACCGGGGGTGTTGAACACCACGATACCCTCATTCGTGCACTTATCCAGAGGAATGTTGTTGACACCTGCGCCTGCGCGGGCGATGGCCAAAAGCTCGGGGTTGAAGTCCATGTCCAGCATGTTGGCGGAACGAACCATGATGCCCTCGGGGGCCTCTACGCTATCCCCGATGTTGTAGAGGTTGGGATCCAGCTTGTCGGTGCCGATTTTGGCGATCTTATTGAGCAGTTGAATGTTTTTCATGATGTATTGTCTCCTTTGTGTAGGGGCGGATATCATCCGCCCGTTTTTTGCGGGAGGCTGATAGCCTCCCCTACGGAATATGGTGAAATAGGCAGGGGCGCACCTGTACGCGCCCGTAAAATGAAGTCGGGCGCACACATAGGTGCGCCCCTACGGATGTGCTGTTTAAGAGTTATTGTGACTGGAGATCCTTCGACTTGCGCTTTGCGCGGCGCTCAGGATGACTTATATTTTTGAAAGTTTTGGGGATTCTTAAGGGACTTTTTCAAAAGTCCCTTAAGCGGGTGCAGGGCAGAGCCCTGCCGGGGGTCAGGGGCAGAGCCCCTCGTTCTCAAGCCTTGGGGTTCTCGGCGGCGAACTTCTTCATGAACTCCACCAGAGCGGCGACGCCCTCGTAGGGCATAGCGTTGTAGATGGAGGCGCGCATACCGCCCACGGAGCGGTGGCCCTTGAGGTTCTTCATGCCGGCTTTGGCGGCCTCGGAGGCGAACTTCTTGTCGAGGTCGGGGTTGCCGGTGACGAAAGTCACGTTCATCATGGAGCGGGAATCGGCCTTGACGGGAGCGACGTAGTAGTCCTGGCTATCCAGATAGTCGTACAGGAGAGCAGCCTTCTTGACGTTCTTCTCCTTCATGGCCTCCAGACCGCCCTGCTCAAGCAGGTACTCGCAAACCAGACCCAGCATGTAGATGGTGTAGCAGGGAGGGGTGTTGTACATGGAATCGTTGTCGGCCATGGTCTTCCACTCCAGCATGGTGGGAGCCTTGGGGTCGCAGTAGTCAAGCAGATCCTCACGGACGATGACCACGGTGACACCTGCGGGAGCCATGTTCTTCTGAGCACCGGCGTAGATGACACCGAACTTAGAAACGTCCACAGGCTCGGAGAGGATGCAGGAGGACATATCGGCTACCAGAGGCACGTCACCGGTATCGGGAACGGCGGGGAACTTGGTGCCGTAAATGGTGTTGTTGTAGCAAACGTGGACGTAGGCGGCATCGGGACGAACCATGTCAGCCGTAATGGTGGGGACGTGGTCGAAGTTGTCGTCCTTGGTGGTGGCGATGCACTTGACGTCATAGCCCATTTTCTGAGCTTCCTTGAAGGCCTTGCCGGAGAACTGACCCGAAACCACGTAATCAGCCTTGCCGGTTCTGCCGATGAGGTTCAGCGGAACCGAGGCGAACTGGGTGGAAGCGCCGCCCTGCAGGAACAGCACCTTGTAATTGTCGGGGATGTTCATCAGCTTGCGGAGATCCGCCTGGGTTTTGGCGATGATGGCTTCGTAATCCGGAGATCGGTGGGACATCTCCATGACCGACATACCGGACTCACCGTAACAGACCAGCTCTGCTGCAGCTTTCTCGAGAACGGGGACGGGAAGCATAGAGGGGCCTGCCGAAAAGTTAAACACTCTGTTCATA
>JAZRIF010000153.1:0-3560 GCA_045645165.1 Eubacteriales bacterium | reverse complement strand
CAACAGATTTAAGCCAAAACAGGACACTTCTGTTAATAATCGGGGAACGAATCGTAAAACATCGAAGGAAACGAAAAAAAGTAAAAACACATAAGAAAATGCGAAAAACATTTATGTAAATACGGAAACAATTTTAGTATGCGGGGATTGACAAACCCGGAGAAATGGTATATAATAACAAATGCTAACAAACACGCAGGTATAGTCTAATGGCAAAACTCCAGCTTCCCAAGCTGGCTATGCGGGTTCGATTCCCGTTACTCGCTCCAAAAAGAAAGGGTGCCAATCGGCACCCTTTCTTTTTGGAGTGAATGATGGTCAAGCGTACTCGCCGCAAGCTGCCGGCAACGCTCCCCCTTGCACTCTCTCGGTGCAGCTTGTTGCTCGGCTTTGCCGAGCGGGGTTCAGATTCCCGTTACTCGCTCCAATAGAGAAGGGACACCAATCGGTGTCCCTTCTCTATTGAAGTCGGTAATGGGTGCAAGAAATCGCCGCAAGCTGCCCGCAACCTTCCCCCTTACACATTCTCGGTGCAGCTTGTTGCTCGGCTTTGCCGAGCGGGGTTCAGATTCCCGTTAGCCCTACATGTTCAAATTGAAGTTTATCGGTGGGTTAATACAACCCTTGGTAGGGGGCGGCGCCCTCGACGCCCCGGTTCCTACCCTGGAAAGTTCGTTGTCGGATATAGAATATTTACGGGCCGTCGTGGGCGCCGGCCCCTACCGATGGTTATTTCAACCCACCGACAACCCCAATCAGAACATCTACCAAACCGTTCCCCACACACGGTGCTCCCCCACCCCAATAATTTTTCGATTCTTCTCCCGCACATCTGCCGCGCTTCGACATATTCTGATAGTGGAGACGGGGTCATCCCCCTCCGACTTCATATTTACGGGAGGTTCACTATGAACAACTGTCTGTGCAACGTATTCGACAACAACAACTGGATCTGGATCATCCTCATCGTCCTGCTGTTCCTCAGCTGCTGCGGCGGTTGCTGATCTTCGGTCTGCCCGATCCCGGGAACACCGACAAGCATCCGGCGGGGATGCCTCACCTTGCGTGGGGCATCCCCGCTTTTCCGATTCCGTACGACTTGAAAAATGATTTCATAATTTTCCGAAATTTTTCGCTCAATTCTTCGAAAATCTTCTCCTAACGGTTGCGTTTTTTGCAAAAATGTGGTATAATAAAACTGATTATGTACGCGATCGTATCCGCTTTCAGGAAAGGATGTATCCATATGCTCGATTGGTTAAACAAAACATGGCAACTGGTCTGCAATTTCACCGAAAAGACCGTTACCACCACGTTCCCCTTCCTTTACGTCATCCTGCTCGTTATGGCCGGATGCTTCGGCTCCATGCTGTACGGCAAGATCAAGTCCACGTACAGAAGAGCCTTGCTCTGTGCCCTCGGTATTGCGTCTGTTCTCATGGGCGCTTCCGAGATCTGGGACAGCTTCTTTGTCCTGCAAACGGGACAGTTTGAAACCGACGGCACCATGCTGGTGATCATCGCCCTCATTCTTGGTTACGTATTCGGTGATGCGCTGGCTCTGGATCGCGGATTAGGAACGCTGGGCGTTCGGCTGTACCGCTTCTTTGTCAAGGATCCGGACACCGCCACCCCGTCCAAGCCCTCCGGCGGTGCAAGATCCGAACTGAATATCGAGAAAAAGGCAAGCAACCCGCCCAGCGCCGAAGGCTTCATGCTGGCCACGCTGATGTGCGCCTGCAGTGGCTCCACCCTGCGCTATGCGCTGGAATACGAAACAGCGACGGATCCCCTCCCCCTGATCGTCAAGCTGATCTTTGGCATGGCGGTATTCTTCGTTCTGGCCTCCATCTACGGTTCCAACGCCATCTTTGCGGCGATCTCCGTCATTGCGGTAGAGGGTATCCTGCTTCTCGTCAATGTCGTATGGGGGGATCTGCTGACGGTGACCCTGCTCAGCCAGCTGGCTCTGATCGGCGCTGTGATCCTCATTTCCACCGGTATCAGCCTGGGGCTTGACAAAAAGGTACGCGCCGCCAACTTCATCCCGGCATTCTTTGTCCCCGTGGTCTACGCGCTGATCATGCTGCTTGTGAACAAGTTGATGGAAACCGAATAACTCGCGGAGATCCGCAAGCTATATATTTTTCTTTCTTCATGGAGGTAAAAAACAATGGCAAAAGGTAAGTATTCCTATGCAAAGAAACGTAGAGCCGCACGAGAAGCGAAGAATCAGCTCAAAAAAGCGGGCTTTATCGCCAAGCTCAAGGGTCTGCCCAAGCGCTACTTCATCGACGCCATGGGCGCTATGGCTCTGGGTCTGTTCGCTTCCCTGCTCATCGGTACCATCTTTGACACCTTGGGCAACTACATACCCTGGGACGCCCTCAAGCTGATCGCATCCTACGCCAAGGGCGCCACAGGCGCGGCCATCGGCGTGGCCATTGCCTACAAGCTGGGAGCCCATCCTCTGGTGCTGTTCTCCTGCGCGGGTGTGGGCGCGCTCAGCAACGCCATGGGCGCCATCATCTGTGACAACCGCCTGATCGAGTGGGCGGCCACCGCCGGAAATGGTGAAGCCGGGCACATCTTCTACTCCGCAGGCCCTGCGGGCGCGTTCTTCGCCGTCATCATCGCCGCCGAGATCGGCATGCTGGTCTCCAAGAAGACCCCTGTGGATATTCTCGTGACCCCCGTGGTGACTCTGCTGGCAGGCTTTGCGGGTGCCTGGGTATTCTGCCCGCTGGTGTCCTACCTCATGTACTTCCTGGGCATTTTCATTGCCTCCACCACCACCCTGTACCCCCTGTTCATGGGCATCATCGTGTCCATCGTGGTGGGCATGATCCTGACTCTGCCCATCTCCAGCGCGGCCATCTGCGCTATGATCTTCTCCCCTGCCGCCATTGAAGTGGCCACCGCCAACGGTACTCTGGACGGGCTTCTCCTGGCGGGCGGAGCCGCCGCCGTGGGCTGCTGCGCCCAGATGGTGGGCTTCGCGGTCTCCAGCTTCCGGGAAAACAAGTGGGGCGGTCTGGTCTCCCAAGGACTGGGCACCTCCATGCTCCAGATGGGCAACATCTGCCGCTGGCCCGTGATCTGGATCCCTCCGACGCTGGCCGCCGCCATCATCGGCCCCATCTCCACCATGGTCTTCAAGCTCCATTGCAACGGCGTAGCCGCGGGCATGGGCACCTGCGGTCTGGTAGGCCCCATCGGCGTCATTGCCTCCACCGAGCATACCCCCATGATGTGGGTGGGTCTGGTGCTCTGCTGTCTCGTCCTCCCCGCCGCCCTCTCCCTCCTGTTCTCCGAGATCATGCGAAAGCTGGGCTGGATCAAGTATGGGGATATGAAACTTTCTGAGTGAGAAAATTGAAGTTTGTCGGCCAGGGGCTTTGCCCCTGGACCCCACCAAAGAACTTTTTGAAAAAAGTTCTTTGGAATCTCAAAAACTTTCAAAAAGGGTTATTTATCAATATCTTTTTTGAAAGTTCTTGAAGGGTGTCCAGAGGGAAACTTCTTTCAAGAAGTTTCCCTTTGGCGTTCCACCGCTCTCA
>JAZRIF010000152.1:0-24435 GCA_045645165.1 Eubacteriales bacterium | reverse complement strand
TCCAGCGCCATTCTGAGCGAGGCAATGACTGCCAACATCAGAGCACTCATCCAGAAGTAATCAACGAGAATCGTTATAGGAGGAAAGAAAAATGGCAAGAATTAAGGGCGCAATGATGACGCGCAAGAGAAGAAATAAGGTTCTGAAGGCTGCTAAGGGTTACTGGGGTAGCAAGTCCAAGCACTTTAAGATGGCTAAGCAGGCCGTCCTGAAGAGCGGCAACTACGCATTCGCCGGTCGTCGCATGAAGAAGCGCGACTTCCGTCGTCTGTGGATCACCCGTATCTCCGCCGGTTGCAAGGCTAACGGTATGAACTACTCTACCTTCATGAACGGTCTGAAGAAGGCAGGCATCACTCTGAACCGCAAGATGCTGTCTGAGATCGCTATTTCCGACAAGGAAGCTTTCACCGCTCTGTGCGAGCAGGCTAAGGCTGCCCTGTAATGTGACTCATAAAAACCCGATGGTCGTACGGCCACTCGGGTTTTTATCATTGAATGCGGTATTTTTCTATATCGCAGATGAGCCGAAAAAGCCACTTTTTTGCGGTTTTTTGCGGACTTTTTGACCCTGTTTTTCAGCAAAAGGAGGTATCTGTATGCCCGAAAAAATTCGATTTGACGGCGACGTGATCACGTCGAGACAGAACCGCCGCGTCGTCGAGCTCATGAAGCTGGACGATCGCCGCGCCCGTGAAAAGAGCCGTCTCTTCCGCTTTGACGGTGTCAAACTGCTGTGCGAAGCCCTGCGCCGCGGGGTGGAATTGGACAGCATTTTCCTGCGCGTCGGAACCGCCGAGAAGGTGGCAGAGCGTATGGAGACTTTGTACGGCTGTGCCCTTGCGGAGGCAAACTGTCCCGTTTTCGGGGTGGAGGATAGCCTTTTTGAAAAAATTTCTCAGGAAAATGCCCCCGAAGGGGTCATAACCGTTGCAAAATATATTGACAAATCCCACAAAAATATTATAATATATAATAAAGAGGAATTTCATCACGAAACATGCGCGCCGATCATCCTGCTGGAGTCGGTGCGGGATCCTCTGAACGTGGGCGCCATCATCCGAAGCGCCGCCGCTTTGGGGGTGGGACATCTCATCCTCAGCGCCGATTGCGCCGACATCTATCACCCCCGTACGGTTCGCGCCGCTATGGGGCCGCTGTTCTCCATGCCCATCACACGGGTGGAGGATCTGGCGGGAACGATCCGCAACCTGCGCGCCGACGGGCACAAGGTCTATGCCGCAGCCCTGGACGATACGGCTCTCCGCCTCGGTTCTCCCGAGTGGATGGCTGAACAGGGAAGCACTCCTTCTTGCGCGGCGCTTTGTGCGGTAATTGGCAACGAAGGCCACGGACTTTCCGAGGCCGTCATCCACGCCTGCGACCGTAGTGTGTACATCCCCATGGAGGCCGACACCGAGTCCCTGAATGCGGGAGTCGCCGCCGCCCTCATCATGTGGGAACTATGCAAAAAATAGGAGGATGAGGGGAGTTGCCCCTGATCCCCCACCCAAGACCCTTTTGAAAACAGGTTCTCGGAAACCCCTTGAAACTTTTATAAGGGCTGTTTTATCATTTTTTAAAAGTTCTTGAAAAGGGGCTCGGGGAAAAACTTCTTTTAAGAAGTTTTTTCCCGGCGCTCCCCCGTTCTCCCAATCCCCCTCTTGAAAGGAGCCGCCTATGAAGGACAGACTGTTTGAAATTTGGTTCGCCCTGCGATGCGGGATCGCCAATAAGGAATTCCAACCTCTGCTTGAGACCTACGGAACCCCCTACGATCTGTTCAACGCCGATGAGGCCGAGTTGGATAAACTGCCTTGCTCCCAAACCCTGAAGAATCGCTTGGCGGATAAATCTCTGCGGGAAGCGACGCGGATCATGGAGTATTGCAAGGAGAGCGGGATCGGGATCCTGTTCTGGCAGGACGAGCAATACCCCGCCAGCCTCCGTCCTCTGCGAGATCCGCCCGTTCTCCTGTACTATAAGGGCAAGCTCCCCGACCTCTCCCGCCGTCTCTGCATCAGCGTGGTGGGAACCCGCAGTATGAGCGAATACGGCAAGCGTATGGCGTATAAAATAGGCTATGAGCTGGCGGCCGCCGGTACCGTGGTGGTGTCGGGCATGGCCCTCGGAAACGACAGCGTAGCCGCCGCAGGTGCCATCGCATCAGGCGGACAGACCGTGGCTCTGCTGGGATGCGGCATTGATATCGTCTATCCCCGCGAGCATGATAAGCTCTTTGCAGAGATTCTGAAGCGTGGGGCGATCATGACCGAATATCCTCCGTCAACGCCTCCCGAAGGACGGAATTTCCCCATTCGCAACCGCCTCATCAGCGGCCTTTCCCGCGGAACTGTGGTCATTGAGGGGGATCTCAAGTCGGGTTCCATGATCACCGCCAAAACGGCAATTTTGCAGGGAAGAGACATCTACGCTTTCCCGGGCAATGTTGGCGAAACCAACTCGTCAGGAAGCAATCAGCTCATCAGCGACGGCGCTACCATTGTATTGAAGGCACGGGATGTGCTGGAGAATTACGTTTTTCTGTACCGTGATGTGCTGGATATGGCGCGACTGTTGAAGGCAGAGACCCGCTCCGAGCCCGACGACAAATTGCTGGCGCGGCTCGGTGTCAGCGTTCGTACTGTCACGCCACCCAAATCCGAATCTTCGACGACACCGCTTCCTGCGGTGCAGGGAAGAACCAGCGCTCCGCGAAGCCATACGTCCACGGAACGCGCCAAATCCTCCGAACCTAGATCCGGGGCCTCTCCGAAAAGCACGACTCCTGCCGGGAAATCGATTTCCTCGGTGCCCGCACAGGGTGATGCGTCGGAGCAGATCCTGAAAAAACTGACCGATACCCAAAGGCGCATTTTTGCGGCGCTCCCCTTGGATCACGCTGTTCCCATCGACCATATCACCCGTGAGGGCTTTTCGGTGGGGGAGGTCATGGCTGCCATGACCATTCTGGAAATCCACGGACTGACTGTCACGCTCCCCGGCGGGCTTTACGCAAGAAAATAATCGAAATTCAATCGAAAGGAAATATAGAATCCCATGGCAAAAACGAATCTGGTCATTGTGGAGTCGCCTTCCAAGGCGAGCACCATCAAGGGCTACCTCGGTTCCAACTACAAGGTAATCGCTTCGGTGGGTCATGTCCGTGATCTGCCCAAGAGCACTCTGGGCGTAGACATTGAAAATAATTTCGCTGCCCACTATATCAACATCCGCGGCAAGGGCGACATCATTAAGGAGATCAAGAAGGAAGCCAAGAACGCGAATAAAGTGTTCCTCGCAACCGACCCTGATCGCGAGGGTGAAGCCATTTCCTGGCACCTGGCAACCGCTCTCGGTATTCCCGTAGAGCAGATCCAGCGCGTGACCTTCAACGAGATCACCAAAACCGTGGTCAAGGCCGCCATTAAGCAGCCTCGTCCCATTGATATGCATCTGGTCAACGCTCAGCAGACCCGCCGTATTCTCGACCGTATCGTGGGCTACAAGCTCTCTCCCTTCCTGTGGAAAACGGTGCGAAGCGGTCTGTCCGCAGGACGTGTCCAGTCTGTCGCAACCAAGATCCTTGTGGATCGCGAGAATGAGATCCGTGCATTCAAGCCCGAGGAGTACTGGACCATCGACGCCACCCTGATTTCCCCCGATAAGAAGCCCTTTACCGCTCGCTTCTACGGTAACCACAAGGGTAAGATCCGCCTCACCGACGAGGCCTCCGCTATGCAGGTCGTTCATGCCGTAGAGGGTCAACCCTTTACCGTGGACAGCGTCAAACGCTCTACCCGCAAGAAGAATCCCGCACCTCCTTTCACCACCTCCACCATGCAGCAGGAAGCTTCCCGTAAGCTGAACTTCCAGTCCCAGCGCGTCATGCGCGTGGCTCAAGAGCTGTACGAAGGTGTGAATCTCGGCTCGGAATTCGGCGGCGTACAGGGTTTGATCACCTATATGCGTACCGACTCTCTCCGCGTTTCGGCTGATGCACAGGCCGCCGCCGCTACCCTCATTCGAGAGAAGTACGGTGACAATTACTATCCCGATACGCCCCGCATCTATAAGACCCGTGCCTCGGCACAGGATGCCCACGAGGCTATCCGCCCTGCCCGCGTGGAGATCGAGCCTGCCATGGTGCGGAAGGCACTCACCTCGGATCAGTACCGCCTCTACAAGCTCATCTGGGAGCGTTTCATCGCCAGCCAGATGGAGTCGGCAGATATCGCGACTCTGACCGTGGATTTCGACTGTCACGGTTACCTCTTCCGTACCAGCGGCTATACCGTCACTTTCCCCGGCTATATGGCTGTATACGAGGAATCGGTGGATGAAGGCCACCGCGCTCCCATGGCCGACGAGCCCGAGGAGCAGAAGGATCTTCGGATACCGGCCCTGGAAGCAGGCCAGGTGTTGAAGTCGGATAAAATCGATCCCAATCGCCACTTCACCGAGCCTCCCCTGCGTTATACCGAGGCGTCTCTGATCAAGCTTTTGGAGGAGAAGGGTATTGGACGTCCCTCCACCTTTGCGACTATCATCACCACCATTGTCTCCCGTGGCTACGTTAAGAGAGAAGCCAAATCTCTGGTGCCTACCGAGCTGGGCGAGGTGACCAACACCATCATGATCCAAAATTTCTCCACCGTAGTGGACGAACAGTTCACCGCCCGCATGGAGGATGAACTGGATAACATTGAGGCCGGCGATGTGGAAATGGAGACGGTTCTCGGCCGTTTTTGGGGGAGCTTTGAAAAGCAGCTCACCGCCGCAGAAGGAACCATCGGCAGTATCAGCGTGACACTTCCTGTGGAAAAAACGGATATGATCTGCGATAAGTGCGGTGCGCAGATGATCGTCAAGAACGGTCGTTTCGGTAAGTTTGCCGCTTGTCCCAACTATCCTACCTGCAAGAATACCAAGCCCCTGACACCCGAATCCGATCCGGCAGCCGGGGCTAAGAAGCAGGAGAGTGAGAAGAAGGCAGAGGCTGCAGCTACCGATATGGTCTGTGATAAGTGCGGCGCACCTATGGTGCTTCGCAACGGCCGCTACGGAAGCTTCTATGCCTGCTCGGCCTACCCTACCTGTAAGTTCACCAAACCCAAGACCCGTGATATCGGCGTAGCTTGCCCCAAGTGTCAGGCCAAGCTGGTGATGAAAACAGGACGCAATAAAACGGTATTTTATAGCTGTGAGCGGTATCCCGACTGCGATTTTTCCTCTTGGGATATGCCGACGGCAGAAACCTGTCCTACCTGCAATCAGATGCTCTTCCGCAAGAAGGGCAAGAACCTGTTGGTCTGCCACGATAAGTCCTGCGGATACTCTCGCGAGACCGAGCCTGTGATTGAATCCGCTGATTTTATAACTGAGGAATAAGCCATGGCCGTGGAAAAGCATATCAATGTCTTTGGCGCAGGTCTGGCGGGCTGTGAGGCCGCTTGGCAGGCCGCGACACGGGGCGTAGCGGTGACGCTGTACGAGATGAAGCCCCATAAGTACACCCCCGCCCACCATAGCGAGGGTTACGCTGAGCTGGTTTGCTCCAACTCCCTGCGTTCTGATCGTGTGACGGTTGCCTCGGGACTGCTCAAGGAAGAGCTTGCCCGTATGGGCTCCCTCATCATGGAGGCCGCCCGCGCTACCCAAGTCCCCGCAGGCTCTGCCCTGGCGGTGGATCGCGAGAAATTCTCTGCCTATATCACCGAAAAGATTAAGAATCATCCCCTGATCACCGTGGTGGAGGAGGAAGTGACCGAGCTTCCCACCGAGGGAATCACCGTTGTCGCTACGGGCCCTTTGACCTCGGATGCCTTTGCCGATTGGTTGAAAAACAACTTGGTTGGTGAAGGACTCCATTTCTTCGATGCCGTGGCGCCCATCGTGGATGCCTCCAGCATCGACATGGATATCGCCTTCCTTGCATCCCGCTACAACAAGGGGGATGCGGATTACATCAACTGCCCCATGACAAGGGAGCAGTACGACGCCTTCTACAACGCCCTGATCACCGCCGAGGAGGCAGAGCTCAAGGACTTTGACAAGGATCTCAAGGTCTTTGAGGGTTGTATGCCCGTGGAGGTCATGGCTAAGCGGGGTTACGATACCCTGCGCTACGGCCCCCTCAAGCCCGTTGGCTTGGTGGACAGCCGTACCGACGCCCGCTCCTATGCGGTGGTTCAGCTCCGCCGCGAGGACGAGGAGGGAAGCATGTACAACCTGGTGGGCTTCCAGACCCATCTGACTTTTCCCGCTCAGAAGCGTGTTTTCTCCATGATCCCCGGTCTTGAGAACGCCGATTTCCTCCGCTACGGTGTTATGCACCGCAATACCTATCTCCCCTCTCCCGACCTGCTGGATGCGGATTACCGCCTCCGCAAGGGTTACGGTGACGGTGAAGTATATTTCGCCGGACAGATGACGGGTGTGGAGGGCTACATCGAGTCCACGGGCTCGGGCTTTGTGGCAGGACTCAACGCCGCCCGCAAAGCGCTGGGGCAGGAGCCCATTCTGTTCCCTGAGGTGACCATGATCGGCGCTATGGCGCACTACATCAGCCACGGAGGGCTCTCGGACTTCGTGCCCATGAACGCCAACTTTGGCATCATCCCCTCTCTGGATCACCGCGTCAAAGGCGGAAAGATTGCCCGCTACGAGGTGTACGCCAGCCGCGCGCTGGAAGCCATTGACGGACTTCTGGAAGCTGTACGCGCATAAAACATTCCCCATGGAACCCGCCCTGCGGGCGGGTTCCGGGCTCCCAAACGTTTTTAATCGCTCTGATCCCCTTAAAGACGTCTGCGAGCGCCGCAACTGCGGATGGGGCTTTCCCAATATAAACGAAAGGAATCGGATACCAATATGAAGATTATCGTTGATTGTATGGGCGGCGACAATGCCCCACTGGAAATGCTCAAGGGCGTGATCAATGCTAAGGCCGAGCTGGGCGGGGAGTACCTGCTGGTCGGCCACAAGACACAGATGGAAGCTCTGGCAAAGGAGAACGGCCTGGATCTTTCGGGCTTTGAGATCCTCCACGCCGAGACCGTCGTGACCATGGAGGACGACTCCATGGCCTTCCGCGAGAAGAAGGATTCCTCCATGACCATGGCGCTTCGCGCGCTGGCCAACGGAGAAGGGGACGCCATGGTGTCCTGCGGCAATACGGGCGCTCTGTTTGCAGGCGCGTCTCTGACGGTTCGCCGCATCAAGGGCGTTCACCGCGCCGCGCTGGCCGCTGTTTTACCTTTCAATCCTCCCATGCTTCTTCTGGACTGCGGTGCCAACGTCACGGTTCAGCCCGATTTCCTCGTGCAGTTTGCCACCATGGGCTCGGCTTACATGAAGGCGCTCTACGGATTGGACAACCCCCGCGTGGGACTTCTCAACAACGGCGCCGAGGAACATAAGGGGACTCCCATCCAAAGTGAGGCCTATCAGCTTTTGAAGAACTGCCCCGATATCAACTTCGTGGGCAACGTGGAGGGCAACCGTGCGCCCTTCGGTGTCTGCGACGTGCTGGTAACCGACGGCTTTACCGGAAACGTGTTCCTCAAGACCCTGGAGGGTATGGGCAAGATGTTCGCCACCCGTATGAAGGGGATCTTCTACTCCTCCCTTGCCACCAAGCTGGCGGCTCTGGTCGTCAAAAAGCCTTTCATGCAGTTCAAAAAAGAAATGGACGTGAAGGAGCATGGCGGCAGTCCCATTCTGGGTCTCCGCAAGCCCGTTATCAAGGCCCACGGCTCCTCCGACGCCAAGGCCTTCAAGAACGCCATTCGTCAGGCCATGCGCTTTGCCGAATCAGGGGCTACCGAGACCATCGAAAAACTGCTCGGTACCGATTCTCAGGCGGGGAAGGAGTAATCCATGTCCCGTGAACAAGTCATGACGGTTACCCGTGACCGCGCCGCCGCCATGGATCGTCTGGAAGCCGCCATCGGGTACAACTTCAAAGACCGCGCTCTGCTTCGACGCGCCATGACCCATTCCTCCCACTCCAACGAGACGGGAGAGCGGAATCACCATCTGCTTTGCAACGAGCGGTTGGAATTCCTCGGGGATTCGGTGCTGTCCATCGTGGTCAGCCGCTACCTGTTTACCGCCTATCCTCAGGAGGGGGAGGGCATCCTTACCAATATGCGTAAGGATGTGGTCTGCGCCGAGGCGTTGGCTCGCTACGCCCGCCGCATCGGGATCGGAGATTGCCTCTACCTGGGAAACGGCGAGGAACTGTCGGGCGGTCGAGACAAGGAGAATATTCTGGCGGATGCCTTTGAGGCTCTGCTGGCCGCCATTTATCTGGATGCCGGAGACCTTGGCATGGATATCATTGCCGCGTTCCTCTTGCCCATGGTGCAGAAGGATCTGTCCGAGCTGGAATCCCGCGGCATCGACGGCGATTACAAAACACCCCTTCAGCAGTTCGTCCAGCAGACCGAGGGCGACGTACTGGAATACGTCCTCATCCGCGCCGAAGGCCCCGACCACCAGAAGACCTTTGAGGTGGAGGTTCGGGTGAATTCCAATCCCTGCGGACGGGGCGTGGGCTCCTCCAAGCGCAAGGCCGAGCAGGCCGCCGCCAAGGCTGCACTCAAGGTCTTCGGTCTTTGCTGATTGTTTTTTCGTGCTACATAAGCGTTTTCAAATAAACGAACAGGAGAAATTCCGTGTACTTAAAATCCATTGAAATGCAGGGCTTTAAGTCCTTTCCGGACCGTACCAAGCTGGTCTTTGACCCCGGACACAAGGGGGGAGATCAGGTGGTGGCCGACGGCATATCCGCCGGCGTAACGGTCATCGTCGGCCCCAACGGAAGCGGTAAGTCCAACATTGCCGACGCCATGCGTTGGGTGCTGGGAGAGATCTCCTCCAAGACCCTGCGCGGCAGTAAGATGGAGGACGTTATTTTCGGCGGCGCCGACAGCCGTCGCCCCATGGGTTACGCCGAGGTATCGGTCACCTTTGACAACACGTCGGATTTCGGCAAGCTGGATTGCCCCTACGACGAGGTTACCGTTACCCGCCGCTATTTTCGCGCGGGAGAAAGTGAATATCTGATCAACCGCAAGGCCGTCCGTCTGAAGGACATTTACGAGCTGTTTCTGAATACGGGTATCGGCCGTGACGGATACTCCATCATCGGACAGGGCCGTATCGCGGACATGGTATCCCGCAAGAGCGAGGAGAGACGGAGCATCTTTGAGGATGCTTCGGGTATCGCAAAGTACCGTGTCAAGAAGAACGAGGCCGAGCGAAAGCTGAACGCCACCGAGAATAATCTGGTGCGTATCCGGGATATTTTCGCCGAGGTGGAAGCCCAGGTGGGGCCGCTGGAAAAGGAAGCCAACAAGGCTCGCCGCGGTATCGCCCTGCTGGAGACCAAAAAGCGCGCCGACATCAGTCTGTGGCTCTATGACACCGAGCATCTGAGCCGTCAGATCGCCGAAGCCACCGATCTGCGTAACCACGCCGATTTCGACCTCAGACAGGCCGATGACGCCCTGCAATCTTTGGACGTTCAGCGGGAAAGACTGACCGAGATGAGCCAGGGAAGCCGCGCCGCTTCGGAGGAACTGCAGGGGCGCATCACCGAGCTCACCGAGACCCAGCATCAGCTTGATAGCCAGTTCCGCGTGACCGAGACCACCATGGCCCACACCGAGGAGATGATCGCCGCCGCCGGGGAGACCCGCGCCGCCCTGCTCCGCCAGTTGGACACCGACCGCGCCGAGCTGAATGCCCACCGCACCCGTCTTTCCGAGCTGGGAGAGTCCCTTGCAAATTTGGAGAAGGAATCCAATGCCAACGCCACCGAGATCGAGTCGCTGACTCGCAAGATTGCCTCGCTGTCGGACATGATCGATCAGGCCGCCGAGGATATCCACACCCGCGAGCAGGAGCTCATGGATATCCGCGTCAGCATTTCGGTGCTGGAATCCGCCCGTAACAACGACAGCGACCGCAACAGCGGCATTCTGTCCGAAATTGAGGAATACGAGAACACCTCCCGCGCCATTCAGAAGGAAGTGGACGATTACCAGCGGGTGGTGGACGGGTATAACGAAAAGATCAATACCATCACCGAGGAGATTTCCGAGGCGGACAAGAAACTCACCGCCCTCAATGAATCTTACGGTGACCTTCACGAGGCTCATAATTCCGCCATTCTCAAGCGGGATTCGGTGACCCAACGCATCAATACCTACAAGGCCATGGAAGCCCAGCTTTCGGGCTATGCCGACGCCGTCAAGTTCGTCATGAAGCAGTACAAGGAAGGGAATATCACCTCCTTCGGCGGCCGTCCCTGCGGGAAGATCTACGGCCCTCTGTCCCAGCTTCTGTCGGTGGAGCAGACCTACGTCACCGCCGTGGAAACGGCGCTGGGCAACAGCCTGCAGAACATCGTAGTGCAGGACGAGGACACCGCTAAGGCCGCTATGTACGCTCTTAAGCGCGCCAACGCGGGACGTACTACCTTCTATCCCCTGACCTCCATCCGCGGTTCTGTGGAAACCAACGAAATGAAGCAGGCCGCAGGCTTTGAGGGCTATATCGCCGTGGCGGATACCCTCGTATCCTGCGATAACCGCTACCGCGACGTGCTGTCCTTCCTGCTGGGGCGTACCTTGGTGTTCGATAATATCGACCACGCCACGGCCATGGCCAAGGCGCTGAAATACCGCGTCCGTGTGGTGACCCTGGACGGCCAGCAGATCAATGCGGGCGGTTCCTTTACGGGTGGTTCCGTGGGTCAGAAGAACGGTTCTCTGTCCCGCGCCGCCGAGATCAAGCGCATGGAAGGCGATCTTGCGGATCTGGACAAGAAGGTAACCGACGCAGAGCGAGCATTGACCGCCCTGCGCGAGGATATCAAGCGAACCGACGAGGAAAAGAACTCCTTGGAAGACAAGCGGGATCTCATCCGTGTGCTGATGGCGGGAGACGTGGATCGTCTCAATCGCGCCAAGGCCAATCTGGAAGCCAACGAGACCCTGCTGAATCGCGTCAAGGAGGACTCCGAGCAGATCCTTCGCCAGAACGAGCAGAACGAGGAGAGCATGGCCACCCTGCGCGCTGAGGAAAAGAGCTTGGACACCACCGTAGCCGAGCTTCGCAGCTTCCGCGCCGACAAGGCCGCCGAACGAGGCGAGGCCGAGGATCGGGTGGATCAGCTGGAGGCCGAGCAGACCCGTTTGTTCATCGCCGTGTCTGCCGCCCGCAAAGACGTGGAGACCGAGGAGACTCTGGCCCGTATGTGCGAGGAGCGCATGGCGGTGACCGAGAACGATATTCGGGTCAATGACGAGCGTGTGGCCGCCCATAAGCAGAAGCTTAAGGATTCCGCCGCCGCTCAGACCGAGAATCGCCGTCTGTATGCAGAAGGCGAGGAGGCGCTGCGGGCTTTGACCACTGACCGCGCCCGCGCCGAGGAAAACAATGCTTCCTACGAGGCCAAGCTGAACGCCTTGAACACCAAGCTCCGCGAGCAGATGGAGCACAAGGAGAATCTGTTCCGCGAGTTCACCACGGCGGATGCCAAGCTGACGGCTCTGCAGGAGGATATGGACAAGCTGTCGGGTAAGCTGTGGGACGATTACGAGCTGAGCCGCGCCGATGCGCTGGCTCTGGGCTATCCCCCCGTTACCCCCGAAAACCGTCAGGAGGTTGTGGCAACCCAAACCGACTGCCACAATAAGCTTCGCTTCATCGGTCACTTCGACCCCGATGCGGTGGAGAAATACAACGAGATCAAGGTGCGTTACGAGACCATGGGCGCCCAGCTTACGGATCTGGAGAAATCCAAGAACGAGCTGCTGGGTATCATCGGTCGTCTGGAAGGGGAGATGAAGACCTCCTTCGTATCCGCCTTCAACGACATCAACGAGCATTTCGGGGAGACCTTCTCGGAGCTCTTTGGCGGCGGCTCGGCCGAGCTGTCCCTGACCGACCCCGAAAACGTCCTGGAGAGCGGCATCGAGATCAAGGCCGCCCCTCCCGGCAAGATCATCAAGAACCTCATGCAGCTTTCGGGCGGCGAGCAGGCTTTCATTGGCGTTGCCTTGTTCTTCGCCATCCTGAAGGTCAACCCCACCCCCTTCTGCATTCTGGACGAGATCGAGGCCGCCCTGGACGAGGTCAACGTGGAGCGTCTCGCCCAATACATCAAACGCTACTCCGATGAAACCCAGTTCATCATGATCACCCACCGCCGCGGTACCATGGCCGCCGCCACCAGACTGTACGGCGTGACCATGCCCGAGCGCGGTATCTCTAAGGTACTGACCCTGGACGTCGGAGATATATCCAAGAATAAGGAGAACGACTGGAATGGCCTTTTTAGCTAAACTGTTTGGAAAGAAAAAAGATAACGAGCCCGCCGAGGAGGCATTGACCGAGGAGGAGGGGCTGACTCCTGAAGAAGAAGCCGCCGCCGAGGCCGCCGAGGCCGCGCTGTTGCAGGAAGAAACTGTCGAGGAGGAAACCGTCGAGGAGGAAACCGTCGAGGAAGAATCCATCGAGGAAGAATCCATCGAGGTGGAAGCTGTCGAGGAAGCCCCTATCGCAGAAGAGCCTGCCGCAGAAAATATTGTCGTGGAGGAGCCCGTCGCAGAAACGCCTGTCGAGGACGAGCCCGAGGAGATCGAGGAGACCGCCACGAAAAAGTCCTTCTGGGGACGCCTGAAATCGGGACTCACCAAGACCCGTACCGCTCTGTTCGCCCCCGTGGATAACCTGCTCAAGGCATTCACCAAGGTAGACGAGGATCTTCTGGAGGAACTGGAAGAGATCCTGATTTCCGCCGACGTGGGCTTCACCGCCACCGAGGAGATCATGGACGAGCTTCGCGACCGCATCAAGGACGGCCGTTTGAAGGAGAAAGAGCAGGTTATGGCGGCCCTTCGCGAGATCATGGCCGACATGATCGGGGAAAGCGAGCCCCTGCACCTGACCACCACCCCCAGCGTTCTGCTGGTCATCGGTGTCAACGGTGCGGGTAAGACCACCTCCATCGGTAAGATCTCCAAGCGCCTTCGCCTCCAGGGCAAGAAGGTGGTGGTAGCCGCCGCCGATACCTTCCGCGCCGCCGCCATCGACCAGCTGGCCGTATGGTGTGAGCGCGCCAAGGTAGACATGGTCAGACAGAACGAGGGAAGCGATCCCGCCGCCGTGGTATTCGACGCCATCGCCGCCGCCAAGAAAAAGCAGGCTGACGTCCTCATCATCGACACCGCAGGACGCCTGCAGAATAAGAAGAACCTCATGAACGAGCTGGCCAAGATCGACCGCGTCATCGACCGCGAGCTGCCCGGCGCCGCCCGCGAGACCCTGCTGGTGCTGGATGCCACCACGGGTCAGAACGCCGTTTCTCAGGCCAAGGAATTCAGCAATGCCGCCAAGATCACGGGTATCACCCTCAATAAGCTGGACGGCACCGCCAAGGGCGGTATCATCGTCTCCATCAAGCGTGAACTGGGCATTCCCGTTAAGTTCATCGGCGTGGGTGAGAAGATCGACGATATGCAGGAATTCGATGCGGAGGATTTCGTATCGGCTCTGTTTGGAGAGTAAACCATGGAACTGATCCTTGCCTCTCGCAACAAGAAAAAGATCCGTGAGGCGGAGGCCATTCTGGCCGGCCACTTCCCGGGGGTTCATATCCTGTCTCTGGATGACATCGGCTTCGCCGGTGACATCGAAGAAAACGGAAATACCTTTGAGGAAAACGCCCTCATCAAGGCCCGTACGGCCCTGGCCGCTTCGGGCAACCGAATCGCCGCTATCGCGGACGATTCTGGATTGTCGGTGGATGCGCTGGACGGCGCGCCCGGTGTGTACTCCGCCCGCTATGCGGGGGGACACGGCGACGATGCCGCCAATAATGCTCTGCTACTCAAGAATCTGGCTCATCTCCCCGTGGAGCAGCGCACCGCCCGTTTTGTCTGCTGTATCGCTCTCGTCTACCCCGACGGCCGCGAGATGACCGTCCGCGGTGAGACCGAAGGACTCATCATCGACGATGCCCGCGGTGACGGCGGCTTCGGCTACGACCCCTACTTCTACTACCAGCCCTTCGGCAAGACCTTTTCCGAGCTGACCGCCGAGGAAAAGAATGCCATCAGCCACCGCGGTAAGGCCATCGCCAAGCTGGCGGAATTTTTGAAGGATTAAAAATTCAAATTGGAGTTTGTAGGGCAGGGGTTTCACCCCTGCACCCCACCAGAAACCCTTTTGAAAAAGGTTTTCTGTACTTCCTAAAACTTTCAAAAAGAATTATTTATCAATGGTTTTTGAAAGTTTTGAGGATTCCAAAGGAACTTTTTTCAAAAAGTTCCTTTGGTAGGGCATGGGGCAAAGCCCCATATAAAGCAAAAACCACATATTGTCGAAGAATTGAAACACATTTGATTTACCCATCCTCAAATTTTGCTTTGAAAGTTTTTGAGGATTCCAAAGGAACTTTTTTCAAAAAGTTCCTTTGGTGGGGCATGGGGCAAAGCCCCATATAACCCATATAAAAAGGAGAAACACATGAATAACGAAAGAATTTACCCCGACGCTCCCGTGCTGACCTCGGGCCAGAGAGCTAAACTTCGCTCCCTGGCCTCCACCATGTCCCCCGTGACCCAGATCGGCAAGGGCGGCGTCAGCGAGAATTTCCTGAATACCGTTTGCGATGCGCTGGAAGCACGCGAGCTGATCAAACTGTCGGTGCTGGAGACCTCGGAGTACACTCCCCGTGAGGCCGCCGAGGGACTTGCCGAGGCGCTCAACGCCGCCGTGGTTGGTGTCATTGGCCGTAAGATCATCCTCTACCGCCGCTCCCTGAACGGGAAACGGCACATTGAGCTGTAATGCGGGTCGGCATTTACGGAGGGACATTTTCCCCCGTCCATAACGGTCACGTCGCCGCCGCAAAGGCGTTTATGGAGCAGATGTGGCTGGATATCCTCTACGTCATTCCCACGGGTGTCACTCCCCATAAGGACATGAAGGGGGACGCCACCGCCAAGGATCGCCTGGAAATGTGCCGTTTGGCCTTTGCCGACGTGGACGGTGTCATCGTCAGCGACCTGGAAATGAAACGGGAAGGAAAGAGCTACACCGTGGATACCCTCCGCGAGCTCTACGATCCCGCAGGCCGCCTGTTCTTCCTCATGGGCACGGATATGCTCCTGACCCTGGATACTTGGCGGGAACCTGAGGAGATCTTCAGGCTCTGCTATCCCGTATACATTCGCCGCGAGGCCGATGCGGCGCTGGATGATACCATCGTACAGAAGATTACGTCCTACCATCAGCGCTTCGGCAAAATGGTGCCCCGCATCGTGGCCCCTGCCATTGAGCTGTCCTCCAGCCAGGTGCGGGAGGCCGTGGCGCAAGGGCATCCAATCGAGGATATGGTGCCCTCGGCCGTTGCGAGTTATATACAGGAAAATCAACTCTACCTTACCTGATACGGGGATAGGCCCCGCTATGAAAGGACACACTATGAACCAAACTCAAACATTCGGAGAGCAGGAATTGACAGCCCTGCGCGAGACAGTTATCGGTCAGATGTCACCCAAAAGATATGCCCATACCGCCGCTGTGGAGGAGATGGTGACCCGTCTCGCCGCCCTCTACTGTCCCGAGGAGACCATGTCTCTCCGAGCCGCCGCCCTGCTCCACGACATCACCAAGGAATACGATATTCCTACCCATGTGCGTATGCTGCAGGAGGCCGGGGAGATCGTGCCCACAGGCGCAGAGTTTTCCCACAAAACCTTCCACGCCCGTACAGCGGCGCTCCTGATCCCTGCGGAGCACCCCGATTTCAACTGTGAGACGGTCGTATCCGCCGTCCGCTGGCATACCACGGGACGGGAGGGAATGACCCTTACGGAGAAATTGCTCTACCTGGCGGATTACATCGACGAATCTCGCATTTTCCCCGATTGTGTCCGTCTCCGCTCCTACTTCTGGAGCGCCAGGCCCGAAACCATGAGCATGGAGGAGAGACTTGCCCACCTCCGCCGTACCCTCATCATGTCCTTTGATATGACCATGCGAGCCCTCATTAACGAAGGGGCGGTCATCAGCCCCGATACTACCTTTGCCCGCAACGAGTTGGCTCTGGAAGAGCTGATCGCCTGCGGAAAATAATCAACGAAAGGAAATAAAAAATATGACCTTTAAGGAAAGAATTGCCGCCGAACTGGAAACTCCCGATAACACCCCCGCGCCCTTGACCGACGCGACCTCCGCTGAGCTCGCCGAAGCCATCGCGCTGTTTCTGGACAACAAGCGCGGCCGTGATATCAAGATCATTCCCATGAGCGGTAAGACCGATATTTGCGACTTCATGGTGCTGGCCACCGGTACCTCCAACACCCACGTGAATACTTTGGGTGGGGAAGTAGAGTATGAGATGAACCGTCGTGGCATTGATCCCCTCCACACCGAGGGTCGTGACGGCAATACTTGGATGGTGCTGGACTACGCACACATCATGGTGCACGTCTTTACCCGCGAGAACCGCGAGTTCTACAATCTCGATAAGCTCTACGGCGAATGATCCTTCTGCCGTAAGAAAGCGCCCCCGTTTGCAGACGTGCAAACGGGGGCGTTTTTTGTCTTTGTGAATGGGTTATTCCTCACGTTTTTTGCGGCTGACGGCGTACGCGGCCAATGCCAGCAGGGGCAGTGCGACGGAGACGGACACAACGGAATTGCATCCACTTTGAGTGGGCGCGGTTTCACTTTCGCCGTTATGGTTTTCCGTGGAGGGGGGATTGGTGAGACTTTCGTTTGTTTCCGAAGGCTCGGCGGTATCCATGGGAGCGGCGGTTTCGGCTTCATCGCCATGGTCGGTGACGGTCACATCCTCGTCGGCGCGGTTGACCAACCACTTGGCCTTGAGCGCCTCGTTGGCGGCCTTGATCATAGCCACCGACTCGGGGAAGTCGGTCATGTTCATGTTCCAGTCGTTGTCGTCACCAAAGGAGGGCTGACGGCAGGTGTCGTAGCTCCACCAGTGAACCAGTTGAAGACCCAGAGCCACGTAGCCGTCCAGCGTTTTCTGAATGGAGGTGTAATCGGTGTTGCCGTGGGCGGTGCCTGTACCCGCCTCACCCACGTAGAGAGGCTGACCCAGCGCCCGCGCTTCATCTACCATGACCGAGAGGGACATGCGGTTGGCAGCGGACTTGAGTCTGTTTTTGGAAATGTGCAGATCGTCGGTAGACTCTCCGTAGGCATGAACAGAGGTGGCATCCATTCCGCCTAATCCGTTGATCAGGTAATTCATGTAGAGGCGCTGACCGTAGGAGTCGACGGTCCAATCGTTGGTGTCGCGTCCTGCCATGGTACCCGTCAGCAGATGGTAGTTGGAGTTTCGCTGTACGCTGTCGCCCGAGGTCACGAGTCTGTCGGGGTCGCAGGTATTGATGATGTCGGTACACCAGGCGTAGAACTCGCTGAGCTGGTAGGCAGAGTAGGTTACCTTGCCGATGGAGGGGCCTACGTCCATTTCCAGATTCATTTCGTTGTTGATCTCCCACATGAGGATGGTGTCCCGATCCTTGTAGCGGTTGATATAGGTCTCAATGTAAGCTTTCTGGAAGGCACGGGACTTGCTTTCGGGGTTGGTGATGAGGTCGATACGATCCTCACCCATGGAAACGTAACCCAGTCCTTCCACGTACTCGCAGGCGGTCATGTAGCTCGTTCCGCAGCAGAGGGAGGGAACCACCTTGATGCCGTACTTGTCGCAGAGGTCGAACAGCTCGTCCAGACCCTTCCAGTACTTTTCGCTCTCTGCGGGATCGTGGATCATATCATAGGAGTCTATGTAGGAGAAGAAGCGGATGGAGGTAAAGCCGTTGTCGTGCAGCTCTTTCAGCGCCCGCTCGGCGTTGGATCGCTGATCCTCGCCAATATTGAAATCGCGGAAGTTGTTGGGGAAGTAGTTAATGAGAATTTGGGCGGCGATATCGAACTTGTTGAAGCTGATCTCGTAGTAGGGCTGGCCGTTCATGTAGAAGCGGCCGTTGATATTGCGGAGGATGCCGTCGCTTTGCCGCTCGCCGTCGGTGAAGACCACCATCTGCTCGGCCTCGTCCCACCAGACCTTGCCGCCGATAAGGTCAGCGGCGTCCTGAATGGTGATGTAGGCAATACCGTTCCAGATAATGGGCTCGGGAGCGCACTCAAGGTCGGGGTTGATGGGAAATTTTTCCTCGACTGTATCATAGGGAAGATACAGGGTATTGTTGGCTTCCTTCACGGGGATATCCAGCTTCAGAGCCGACTTGCCCGCCTCGGTGCCGTCGTGGTTGAGCCAAAGAGTGATGCCTTCGGGCTTGTAGTAGGTGGGGTAGTCCAGATCCGCCATTTTACCGGGTTCTTGGGCGGAGTACTTCTGGGGATAGGTGCGGGAGATGCTGTGAACCTTGAAATCGTCAAAATAGAAATTTGCTCCCGAGGTAGCGTTGAGACGGAAGGCCGTGACGGTGTAGACCGCCGAGGCGTAGGGAATATTTCTGTAGGTGTTGCCCCCGATCTCCAGGGTGAAGACGTCGCTGCGAGAGGTGATGTTCATCTTGACCGCGTAGGTCTTGCCGTATTCCAGCGCGGTGATCAGATTCCCGTTTCGGTCGTATACGCCCAGATTCGTCCCATCTCCTTTGATGACGGTCAGCGCGCCGCCAAGTCCCTCGTTGGAGGTGGACGCATCCGAATCAACCGTCATACAGGTCGTGAATTCAAAGGAAGCGCCCTGCAGGAAATGAAGGGAATACGAAACGGTCAGGGTGTCGGTGGTGATGCTTCTCGCCCACCAACGCCAGTCTACGTAATCGTTCACCAGAGCCGAGCGGTTGCCCGACAGGGCGCCGTCCTTTACGATGGCGTAGTTGTTGCTTCCCGAATAGTCGGCGGAGATATGCTTATCCGCGACGTTGCCGTTCGTGACGTTGAAATGCTCAAAGGTATCCTCGATGTATACCGTAGAGACCTCGGCGGCGGATACGGGAATGACGGCTGCGACGGTCAGGAGCATGAGCAGCGACAGCGCGAGGGTCAGGACACGGGTGACGATGGATCTTTTGTTCATGGTAGCCTCCTTCGTATACGGATTTTGGAGTCAGTTGATGGGCGACAGGGCGATCTCTGCCTCCAGGCAGGTTGCTCCGTCGGGGCGGGTGGTGCGGATGAGGTAGGAGTTCTCGGCCTCAGCGGTCTTGCGATGAACCGTCAGGGTATCCCCGAAGGCGGCCTCCCGCAGGTAGGACAGGGACAGGGAAGTAACCCATTTCCCATCCATGGAAGGCAGGAAATCGCAGATCATGTCGGGGTATTTCGTGTTGTTCATGTGGCGGTTGAAGTCCAGATCGCTGTACACGATGGTTCGCTGTCCAACGGCCTCCATCTCCACCGATGCGGGGATGCGGACGCGGGCGGGAAGCACCGACTCGTCGAGAAGATCCCCAAAGGGGAAGTCACGGCGGAAATCCGTAGTGCGGATCATTTTGCCCTCGTGGACGTCGATCAGCGCCCAATGGGATACGGCCAGCGCCATCTGCTCCTCGCCGCGGTACACCGCAAAGCAGCGGATGAAGTTGTAGCCCTTGTTGTCGATGCACCAGGTGCGGACTTCAATATCCTCGTAGGCGTGGAGAGGGGCAAAGATCTTCACCATAATGCGGGAGAGCAGAAAACCCTTGCCCTCGATATGGTGCAGGTCGGTGAGATCCATGCCGTACTCGCGGCATTGAACGTTGGCGGTCTCCTGCATGTAGACCAAGAGCGCCGAGGGGCGCATGATCCCGTCGCCGTCGGTGTCGTGCCATTTGGTTTTGTAGTGGGTGGAATAGTACATGGTAAACTCCGTTATGTATGACTGGTTTGTGAAAAGAGGGGGATCTCCAAAGAAGTCCCCCTCCACCATTGATGCTATTATGAAATTACAGGGTATTATCCGAGCCCAGCACGTTGACGATCTTGTGCTTGACCATCTCCTTGATGGCGACGCGGCCTGCGCCCAGATAGTCGCGGGGATCGAAGACCGAGGGCTTCTCCACGAAGGTACGGCGGAGAGCGGCGGTCATGGCCATACGAATGTCGGAGTCGATGTTGATCTTACAAACGGCCATGGAGGCTGCCTTGCGGAGCTGCTCCTCGGGGATACCCACTGCGTCGGGCATCTGGCCGCCGTACTTGTTGATCTCGGCCACGAACTCCTGAGGCACGGAAGAAGCGCCGTGGAGAACGATGGGGAAGCCGGGGAGACGCTTCTCGATCTCTTCCAGAATGTCGAAGCGCAGAGGAGGGGGAATCAGGATGCCCTGCTCGTTGCGGGTGCACTGCTTGGCGGTGAACTTGAAAGCGCCGTGGGAGGTACCGATGGAGATAGCGAGGGAGTCAACGCCCGTGCGGGTGACGAAATCCTCCACCTCCTCGGGGCGGGTGTAGGAGGAATGCTCGGCCACCACGTCGTCCTCAACGCCGGCCAGAACGCCCAGCTCACCCTCAACGACTACGCCGTGAGCGTGCGCGTACTCAACGACCTTCTTGGTCAGAGCGATATTATCCTCGTAGCTGTGGTGAGAGCCGTCGATCATAACGGAGGAGAAACCGCCGTCGATGCAGGACTTGCAGATCTCGAAGTCTGCGCCGTGATCCAGGTGCAGAGCCAGGTCAATGCCACTGTCCTTGATAGCGGCCTGAGCCAGAGCCACCAGATACTCATGCTTGGCGTACTTGCGGGCGCCGGCAGATACCTGGAGAATGACGGGGGACTTGACCTCACCAGCTGCCTCGGTGATGGCCTGGATGATCTCCATGTTGTTGATGTTGAAGGCGCCGATGGCGTAGCCGCCCTCGTAGGCCTTCTTGAACATTTCCTTGGTTGTAACGAGTGCCATATTATGACCGTCCTTTCAACCCCCGCATGCGGGGGAACGCAAAAATTTTCACAAATATATTGTACCATAAAAATGCTCATAAATCAAGGGGTTTCCATAAATTTGTTGCAAAGATCACAGAAAAACGCCCTGCGCGTGCCGCAGGGCGTGAAGATCATTCGTCAGAATCGGAGGAGGGAGCGGGGACAGGCTTCTTTACGGGATCGATCATGTATTTTTGGATTACGGGGTAAGCCGCGTAGGTGTACATGAACCCGCAGAAGGCCAACAGGCAAAGGACGGGAATGATGATGACTACCGCTAATTTCATGGGAACAAGGAACAGGATAGAGACCGCCGAGATACCAACCAGAAGCAGAATACCCAGAAGTGCCATGATATTCCGCTTGATCCCCATAATGGTGAAGATCAGCGCGTTCTTGAAGATCTTGCTCAGTTTCATGTCGAAGGTCACCAGCATGAGGTAGGTGTAGAACCGCATGATGCCATAAATCAAAACGAGGGCAAAGATGACGATATACATGACGGTGTTGCCAAAGGTAACAGTCGGAGTATTGTAGAAATAATTGAAATCAAAGACCAGAGCGAAGATGGCGGCAGAATCGATCAGACCCATGATGAAGCCCTGCTTCAGGTTGCGCCTTATAGCGTAGAAGTAGTCGGAAAACATGAACACGCCGTCGCCCCGCACGAGATTTCGCAGAATGTAAGTGGAGGCTACCTTTTGCCATCCATAAGTAACGAGGTGGAAAATAATCAAACCGCCCATGACCCAGTGCGCCCAGGAATTAAAGATGGGGGATTCGTGGAGCAGTCCCGCCGCGCCCGTAAAGAGAGTCATACCCTCGGAGGTGGGAAGGGCGGTCTGCGCCCCCAAAAGAGCCGCATACAGCGGATCATACTGGGTGGATATCTTGGGTCCTGCAGAATACAGGAACAGGCACCCGGCCAGGGGAATGATCTGGACCAGCATGAAAAAGTTCAGGGAGATCAGCTTCCAGAACTTCCGTCCCCAGAGCTTGAAAAAGTACTTGAGATTGGGAGTCGTATCCTCTCCCTTTTCGACACCCTTGCCGTCACGCATGGGATCCAGGAGTTTGAGTCGTTTCTTGTTGGTGTTCACTTTATCAATCCTTTGCTATAGAAATTCAATCGTCAGAAATAGAGGAATGCGGTGTAGAGACCGCAAGTTGCCAGCGTCGCAATAAGGCCGCCGAGACAACACAAAATATACCGCCACAGCCCTGCTTTGTCAGAAGGGGACATACGGCCGTCATCTTCGTGGGAACTCCAGGCCATATCTGCCACTCGACGTGCCTCCAATGTCATAAACAGGCGGATCAAGAGATCGGTCGTGGCCCAAATCGAAAAAGCTATGATGAAACGGTGCCCTGTATAGCTTACGGGGAGGACAGACATACGACCCGCCATCTCTTTCGCAAGAATCCCCATGACGGCGCCGTCACAAAGACCTCGATACACCGTCACAGCAGAGGTCAGCCCTCCGCTGAAGCGGGTAAATCCAGATATGGCAATCAGCAGCCAAAAAGGGAAGCGGGCGACGCAGAGTGTCATCCAAAACCGTAGGGGGGATGTGTCTGATGCGGGAAGATGGGCGGCTAAAATAGCGGCAGTATTCTCGCTTGGCAGATAGGGAAGCATGAGCATCAGCATCAGCCACCCTGCTACCACAGACAGACAGGCTATCATGAGGCATCGCAAGGGGCGGGAGCGTCGCAGAAGCGTGACCATATTACGGTTCGGCAACGAGGAAGAGGTTGTTTCCCAAGGGGAGACAATAGGGCTACGGAGCATAGACAGTTCCTTTCATATTCCGTGATGTGGTGCAGTATATGCACGTGATCATCGTACTATGAAAGGGGAGGAATCAGCACTTCATGGTGCGGTCCATTTCTTCGGCACGGGCGGTGCAGGCCTTCATAGCGTCTACCACCATGGCGGTCATATCCCGTTCGTACAGCACGTTCATGGCGCGCTCGGTGGTGCCACCCTTGGAGGTGACCACCTTGATCTGCTCGGCAGGAGTCAGCGTGCCCGACTTCAAAAGAGCCGCAGAACCCATGACCACGTCGCAAATGCTTCCGAGGAGCGCGTCACCGTCCAATCCTTGCGCCTTTGCGCCTTCGTAAATGGCATTGATAAACGCGAAAACGTAGGCAGGGGAGGAGGAGGTGACCGAAATGATGCGGTTCATGTCAGACTCGTCAATGATCGTCACCGAGCCCGATGCCTCGAACACACTGCGTACGAAGGCGAAATCCTCAGGGGATACGTCGTCGGCGCGGCAGATGACGCTGACACCCATACCGATGAGCATGGGGGTGTTGGGCAGAACCCGCACCACGGGGGCTCCGTGGAGGGCGGTCTTGACGGTCTCCACCGAAATGCCGGCGGCAATGGTGATGATGAGTTTTTCTTCAATGCCGGCAACGGCGGCCAGCTCGGGCAGGATCTCGCAGAAATTCTGGGGCTTGACCGACAGCACGACACAATCGGCCTGCGCGGCGGCCTCGGCAGGGGAGGAAGCAAGGACAGCGCCCTTTTCCACGTAGGCGGCGCACTTTTCGGGGAAACGGTCGGAGAGGATGAGGTGGGCGTAGTCTACGGCGCCGCTTTTCAGCATCCCACCGATGATGGCGCCCGCCATGTTGCCGACGCCGATGAACGCGATCTTACGCATGAGTGAAAACCTCGTTTCAGAAAATAACTATACATTTTATACTATATCACAAAAATGTGATTTGGGTATGAACAACCGCACATTTTTTTAAGTTTTTTTGCGTTGCATCATCAACTCTTTCGTATGCGGCCGCATATCCTGTACAAAACCCTTTTGAAAGGAGACTGCGCATGATCCTTGTCAAACCCTACAATCGCGAGCGCGCCGTGAACTACGCCGAGACCTGGGCGCTCCGCCGCAATCCCCTGTTCCTCAACTTCGCGGGACGGGGCGGGGACTGCACCAACTTCACCTCCCAATGCCTCCTGGCGGGGAGCTGTACCATGGATTTCACCCCCGACTTTGGCTGGTATTACATAAACGCCGATAACCGTGCCCCCGCCTGGACCAGCGTGGAATATTTCTACGATTTTATGACGGAGCAACCCAACTTCGCTTCCGAAAATCTCGGCATCGGCCCCTTCGGTCGCGAGGTTCGTGCCCGAGAGCTGGAGCCTGGGGATTTCATCCAGCTCCGCAACAGCATGGACGATTATTACCACACCCTGGTGGTCACGGAATTCGTGCCCAACGATATCCTCATCTGCGCCCATTCCGACGACGCGCTGGATCGCCCCTTGTCTACCTACAATTTTTCCTCTCTGCGGCTGATCCATATCGACGGCGTCCGCGCGGAGGTGAACGACGATGACTGTTATCAGGATCTTCTGGACGGCGTGGGCATTAACGTGGAAGATTTCCCCACGGGGGAGTGAACGGGAAGGTGAATTATTGTTTAGGAGTACGACCAGGGGAAACTTTTTGCAAAAAGTTTCC
>JAZRIF010000151.1:0-6079 GCA_045645165.1 Eubacteriales bacterium | reverse complement strand
TTTGGTGGGGGTCGAGGGGGCAAAGCCCCCCTCGATAAACCCGAATTTACATCCCCAAAAGGAGACCGCTATGACAAACAACGACTACACCCCCGTACGCCCCTCCGATTTCGACTATGATGCCGCACTGGCCGAGTTGCGGGAAAAGATCCGACGCAAGAGGAAGGTTCAAAAACTTTTGGCTCATTTCGGCGAGGAATCCGCCCGCCTGAACTCCATCATGGAGGATCGCAAGACGGACTATGAAGCCGAGCAAGCCGATGTGGAGGCCCTGCAGGGAAGTTCTATGACCCTGTTTATTTATACGCTCATGGGTCTGAAGGAGGAGAAGATTCAGAAAGAGGAAGCCGAGGCGCTGTCTGCACGTTTTGAGTATGAGCTGGCCAAGGCAGATCTGGATCACGTACTGAACCGTCAGGTGGAGCTCCGCGCCGAGCTTCGCTCTTTGGGCAACTGCGAGCGGGACTACGAGGAAATGCTCGTCGAGAAGAAGGCCTGGCTTATGGCGAAGGAGGCCACTGTCAACGCCGAGGTGGAGGCACTGGAGGCCGAGAAAGCCGCCATCATCCGTGACTCCAAGGAGCTGAAGGAGGCCATGGAGAGCGGGCAGTACGCCCTGAAAGTCGCGCAGTCGGTGGAGGATGCCCTTCATTCGCTCTACACGTTTCAATCAGAGGTTTTCAGAGAAAACCGCCACAACTCCATATACCGTGACCACGATCTCAGCCTGGAGATCCGCAACAGCCGCATTCGTGTGGAGAACTCCCTGGAGACCCTTGGGCGTTACCTGCAGGATTTCGCCGCCGAGCTGAAGGATCTCATCGGTCAGCCCGAGCAGGTTATCCCCGTCTCCCGCATCGAGGAAGTCCTGACCTGGATCAGTCAATGGGTCAAGAACGTGACCACCAAGCGCCACGGCGGTTCTCACGGCGTGACAGTGATACTGAGCGAGTTGACACCCCTGGTGGAGGAATTGGAGCATAAGTATGCTGTCAAGGAGGCCGCTTGCCGCGAGATCGACGAGAAGATCCGCACCATGGTGATCGAGAAATAACCAACCGAATACCCGCGACGGTGACCGAATTCCCGCGCGGGTATTTTTTCGGTTTATGAGGCATATACTCCACCAAAACCCCTTGGAGGTACATCATGCCCACCACCCGCCGTCCCGCTATCCCCTATCTCATCCCCCTGTTCCTTGCGTTCACAGCTCTGCTCTGCGTGATGGTATGGCTGTTGGGCGGCTCGCCCTTCGGACGGGAGCGGGCGGCGCCCTATGGGACGGTGGGAGCGATGGAGGACACGCCCTCCGAGACCCGTCCCATCCGTTGCGTGGTCATCGATGCGGGGCACGGCGGGGAGGATGGAGGGACGTCCGGTGCCAACGGCGTGGTGGAGAAGGAGGTCAATCTGGCGGTGGCCTTCGCCCTGCGGGATATGATGGAGGCGGCAGGGATCCCCGTGGTCATGACCCGTACCGAGGATAAGCTGCTCTACGATCGAAACGTCAACTTCCAAGGCCGAAAAAAGGTGCTGGATCTTGCCGCACGCCGCATCATTGCCGAGAAAACCGCCACCGCACACGGCGGAAACAGCCTGTTTCTGAGCATCCACATGAACGCGTTCCCGCAAACGCAGTACAGCGGCATGCAGGTGTGGTACGGTACGGACGATCCGCGCTCTGCCGAGGTTGCAGGTGCCATCCAAGCCGCCTCGATAGCTCTCATGCCCGACAATACCCGCAAGATCAAAGCGGCGGGGAGCAACATCTACCTCTTGGATCGCATAGCGACCCCTGCCGTGCTGGTGGAGTGCGGGTTCCTCTCCAATCCCGCCGAGGCGGAGCGGCTGTCACGAGAGGATTACCGCTATGCGCTGGCCGCCGTGATTTTCAGCGCGGTGGCACCCTACGTGATGCCCTCGGAGACAGTATTGCCATGAGAAAGAAAGGGAAATTCGCGTTTTTTCGCTTGATTTCGATGTGAAAAGCCCTTGACAAACCCCGCGAAGTGTGCTATAATACCATAGTCGCGTGATCGCGACCCACGAGGTGTAGCGCAGGTGGTAGCGCGCCAGTTTCGGGTACTGGAGGCCGCGAGTTCGAGTCCCGCCACTTCGACCAAAACAGCCATAGGGCAAATGCCCTATGGCTGTTTTGCTTTTGGTGGAGGGCGAGACTTGCGTTTAAGCCACCGGAAACCGTCTCATCGCAATTGTCTCGGAGCGGCTTGATGAACTCGCCGTAGGCGAGTTCGGAGTTCAGAGTCCCGCCACTTCGACCAAACCTTACTCATTCGAACGTTCGAAATTCCAAACGAACTGTGAACGGATCAGTAAGGTTTTTCTTTTCACAAAACAGATAGGCGCGCAACTCACTTCGAGTTGCGCGCCTGCTTTTCGAATTTTCTATTTGCCAAAGGCAATCTGATACATCAATTTTTTGTATTCAATCATTCTGATAAGTAAGGGATGATCCTATCGATCATGTCCATGGAATGGAAAAACGCGACAAAGCCAATATCAACGGTGTCACCCTCCTCAGCTGTATTCGCCAGACCGAAGCGCAAATATCCCAAGTAACCGGCATCGGCATCATAGCGGAAGGCAAGCTCGGACAGATCTATCGCCACATATGCCCAGTCACCGTTGGTGGCTTGGATTGAATAGTCCACATTGTCACCGTCACCGTGTGCAACGTTGCCCTCTGTACCCATGTACAGATTCAGGCCCTGGTCGTACTCGGAGCGGTACTTAATGACCATAATATTATCCACAGGCGTGTCTTTTCTGATCAGGTAAAAGTAGGGGTCCCATTTGTCATCGGCACCATAGCGGAACAGTGCGGTCAGGCTGCCGTCCTCATTCAATGTCAGACCTCCAAAATCGCTCCAATCCTTCTCTTCGTTGTGGGCAGCTGCCAGAATATCCTCTGTTTCAAGAACAGTGGTAGCGTATGTCTTCACATCTTCCAGGGTCGGGTGGTAGAGCTCCTCCTTTTCCTGCGTCGTTTCCTCTTCGGCGGTGGCCTCTTCGGTGGCGGGAGCTTCAGTCGCGGGAGCTTCGGTGGTGGCCTCTTCGGTGGCAGGCGCTTCGGTGGGTGCCTCGGTGGGTGCCTCGGTAATAGGGGGCTCGGAAGTCTCGGGAACCTCGGGAGTTTGGTTGCATGCTACCATGCACAGCAGCGTGGAAAGGGCAAGAACCGCAATGATCCAACGTTTCATACTATCACCTCGTAATTGATTATAGTAGTTTCATCATACCATACTTGGAATACAAATGCAACTGTTTTTGATATCTTTACTCTTTACTGAACTCATCAACAAGCACAGTCTGATCGTCTTCTTTCATATGGTACCCAATATTATAGCATAAACCTCGTACTTTTTCAAGTGGTTTTTGTAAAGAATGCTTATTTCCCGCCATCACTTTTGATTTTGCTTTGAGGTTGACCGTAGCTGTTCAACTGGGATTGACGTATTGCGACCAAACCTATCTAATTTGAACACTCTTGTGGTGGGCGGATTCGAGATGCTTTTCTTGTTTGTCAACGTCAGTGCTGTTTCGGGAATTACTCCCAAAACATGGCATGCCCCCCCACTTCGCGGGCAAAGCAGTAAGCGGAGCCGGGGAACGGAGATAAAAAGCTTGTTTCATAATAAATTTTTCAAAGGCTATTGACAAACCGTGACGACTCCTGTATAATGTTGTCGTAATAAAAAAAGGTAGAGGCGCGAGCTTCAAGAGTAGGGCAGGCAAAACGGCGCGGTGCCGCTGTCCGAAAGGGAAGATCGCCGAAACGGGTCTCGCCGCCGCGGGCGGGGCGTTGTTGGTGTACGGGAGAATATCCCGTGGACTGTCACAGAGTTCTGTGGAGCGCTATCGGGTCAATACGTTTCGGGTATATCGCGTATCACGCGTATATGATGAAGTAGGGAGCCGTGGGTTTCACGGCTCCCGTTTTATTTCCCTCAGCCAAAAGAAAGGATTATAACCATGAAACGCAAAATCATCATCAATTCGGTTGTGATCGCTATTCTGTTGGTTCTCTTTGTGGTGCTGTCTCTGGTGGTGGACAACGGAAACGTTGGCAAATACCTCAACGACGACGGTTTCCTGATGACCGACGAGGAACTGGCGGCCTATGCCGACGAAAAGCTGTACGAGATCCACGTTCCCTCCGCCCTGGAGGATCAACGGGTCGCCGAAAAGGCCGCTGAACTGGGCATCGACCTGGATAGCGAGCTGTCCGAGGCCGATCAGGCTCGCATTGACGAGGCGCGCGAAGCCATTCACGCCGCCCTGTTCGCCGAGTTCGTGCCTGCAGATGCCAAGGAGACCTTGGGAGACGAGCTATACGCCGATCTCTCTACCGTGGACACTCCCTACTACGCCACCTACCTCGCCCTCCTGCCCCCCGTCATCGCCATCGTGCTGGCGCTGATCACCAAGGAAGTCTTCTCCTCCCTGTTCGTGGGCGTCTTGGCAGGCGCGCTCCTGGCCACCGACTTTAACCCCGTCGGCACCCTGACCGCCATCGTAAACGACGGCTTCATCGCCTCCACCGCCGATGCATGGAACGCGGGTATCCTCATCTTCCTCGTCCTGCTGGGCATGATGGTCGCCCTCATCAACAAAGCGGGCGGCTCCCGCGCCTTCGGCGCATGGGCCCAGAGCCACGTCAAGACCCGCGTGGGCGCCCAGCTGGCTACCTTTGCCCTTGGCGTGCTGATCTTCGTGGACGACTATTTCAACTGCCTCACCGTGGGTAGCGTTATGCGCCCCGTGGCTGACAGCAAGAATATCTCCCGCGCTAAGCTGGCCTACCTCATCGACGCCACCGCCGCTCCCGTTTGCATGATCGCACCCATCTCCTCCTGGGCGGCTGCCGTGGCAGGCGTGGTAGTGTCCGTCAACGGCCTGTCCTTGTTCGTCAAGGCCATTCCCTACAACTTCTACTCCCTCCTGACCATCGTCATGATCCTGGTCATTACCCTCCTGAAGTTCGACTACGGCCCCATGAAGCGCCACGAGCTGAACGCCCTGAACGGCGACATCTTCTCCGAGGGTGACCGTCACGAGGGCGACGGCGAGGAGGCCGCCTACAACGCCAAGGGCCGCGTCATTGATCTGGTCCTTCCCGTTGTGTTCCTGATCGCCGCCTGCATCGTGGGTATGGTCTACACCGGTGGTCTCTTTACCGGTGAAACCTTCGTGGATGCCTTCGCCAACTGCGACGCTTCGGTGGGTCTGGCTCTGGGCTCTGCTGTGGCTGTGGTTTTCACTGCTGTCTACCTCATCGCCCGCCGCGTCATCTCCTTCAAGGACGCCATGTCCTCACTGCCCAAGGGCTTCTGCGCCATGGTTCCTGCCATCCTGATCCTGTGCTTCGCCTGGACGCTCAACGGTGTGACCGGAACCCTGGGTGCCGCCGTCTACGTCCACGATCTCATGGCCGGCGCCGCTGAGGGTCTGACCATGCTCCTGCCCGCTATCATCTTCCTGGTGGCTTGCTTCCTGGCCTTCGCAACGGGTACCTCCTGGGGCACCTTCGGTATCCTCATTCCCATCGTTACCGCCCTCTTTACGGTTACGGACGGCACGATGCCCGAGCTCATGGTCATCGGTATCTCCGCATGTCTGGCCGGCGCCGTCTGCGGCGACCACTGCTCCCCCATCTCTGACACCACCATCATGGCCTCCGCGGGCGCCCAGTGCAACCACGTCAACCACGTGTCCACCCAGCTCCCCTACGCCATCACGGTAGCCGCCGTCTCCTTCGTGTCCTTCATCATCGCGGGCTTTATCCAGAACTGGCTCATCTGCCTGCCCATCGGTATCGTCCTGATGGTGGGTACTCTGCTGGTCATCAAGCTCGTCACCGAGAAGATGGAAAAGAAGGCAAAGTAAATCCCATTCAGTATAGAAAACCCCCGCCCGATTGAACAAGTCCGTTAAAAACGGACAGTAGACAAAAGCCCCCTTGATGTGGTAGAATATAGATACCATATCAAGGGGGTAATTGTATGCCAAGAAAGTATCAACACACAAAAGAATTATTGCCACAAATCAAAAAGATGTT
>JAZRIF010000150.1:0-17098 GCA_045645165.1 Eubacteriales bacterium | reverse complement strand
GGATGCTCGGGGTTCAGAGCGCGGGCGCGGAATGCGGCCACAGCGTCCATATCCACCATCTCGGCCAGGTCGTTGAAGTCCCAGACCTCGATCTTCTGGATCTCGTGAGAGGTACGGAAGCCGTCGAAGAAGTTCAGGAAGGGAACGCGGCCCTTGATGGTAGCCAGGTGAGCAACGGCGCCCAGGTCCATAACCTCCTGGGGGTTGGTCTCAGCCAGCATAGCGAAACCGGTCTGACGGCAAGCGTAGACGTCGGAGTGATCGCCGAAGATGTTCAGAGCGTGAGAAGCCACGCAACGAGCGGACACGAGGAAGACGCAGGGGAGAAGCTCACCGGCGATCTTGTACATGTTGGGGATCATCAGGAGCAGACCCTGAGATGCGGTGTAAGTGGTGGTCAGGGCACCGGCGTTCAGCGAACCGTGAACGGTACCGGCGGCACCTGCCTCGGATTCCATCTCCATCACGTTGACGGTGGTACCGAAGATGTTCTTGAGTCCCTGTGCAGACCACTGGTCTACCCAGTCAGCCATAGGGCTGGAGGGGGTAATCGGGTAAATACCGGCGACTTCAGTAAAAGCGTAGCTTACTGTAGCGGCAGCCTGGTTACCGTCCATGGACACTTTTTTTCTCATAATTGCCATTTTAGGAAATTCCTCCTTGAAAATTTTTCCCCGCGGGAGCAATGACCGCGGGACAAATTTGCTCACCATATATAATAACATACTTTTCGTGAAATGTAAAGAGCTTTTGCGAAATTTCAAGGATTTGGAGAAAAAAAGTTTACATAAATTTTATAAGTAACTGATTTTTTGCATCCGACCACTTGACGAATTCCTCAAAGAATGGTACAATATCATGGGTTATTGTTTGAATAACTGGTAAAAATTGGTAATTTAAGGAAAATATATGAATCATATTACACAAACCACAGTCGCGGTTATTGGCGCAGGCCACGCGGGCTGTGAGGCGGCGCTGGCTTCTGCCCGTATGGGTGTGGATACCGTGCTTTTCACCCTGTCTCTGGATCAGATCGCAAATATGCCCTGCAACCCCTCCATCGGCGGCACGGCCAAGGGTCATCTGGTCTACGAGATCGACGCTCTGGGCGGTGAAATGGGTAAATGCGCCGACGCTGTGACGTTGCAGAGCCGCACGCTCAATCTGGGTAAAGGCGCGGCAGTTCACTCCAAGCGTGTCCAGGCTGATCGCGTGGCCTACCATGTCCGTATGAAGCATACCCTGGAAAAAACGCCCCATTTGCGTGTCGTACAGGCTGAAATCACGGATATTCTTGAAAATAAAGATGAAAACGGGTTTTCCACAGGAATCAGGGGCGTCATAACTCGCCTCGGAGAACTGTGGGAATGCGAGTCTGTCATCATTGCCACAGGTACCTACCCCGAGGCAAAGATATTCATCGGCGATAAAAACTTTGAATCCGGCCCCGACGGAAGTCTGCCCTCCAAGGGTCTTTCGGCCTCTCTTTCGGGCCTGGGGATCCGTCTCATGCGTTTTAAAACGGGTACGCCTGCCCGTGTCAAGCGGGAAACCATTGATTTTTCGGTGCTGGAAGTCCAAAACGGCGAGGAAAATCCCCTGCCTTTCTCTACCGAAACGAAAAAAGAGGACTATATTCAGGACGAACAGATCCCTTGCCACATTGTGTACACCAACGCAGATACCCATGGGATCATTCATGAAAATATCCATCGGTCAGCCATGTATTCGGGTCAGATCAGCGGCACAGGCCCCCGTTACTGCCCTTCCATCGAGGATAAGATCGTCCGTTTTGCCGACAAGGAGCGCCATCAGCTTTTCGTGGAGCCCATGGGCAAGAATACCGAGGAAATGTACATCCAAGGCTTCTCTACCTCCCTGCCTACCGACGTACAGTGGAAAATGATCCGTTCCTTGAACGGTTTTGAAAACGCCGAGATCATGCGTTACGCCTACGCCATTGAGTACGATTGCGCCGATCCCACCCAGCTCTACGCCACGCTGGAGTTTAAGGATCATCCCAACCTGTATGGCGCAGGACAGTTCAACGGTACGTCCGGTTATGAAGAAGCCGCCGCCCAGGGACTTGTGGCGGGCATCAACGCTGCCCTGACGGCTCTCGGCAAAGAAAAAGTCACACTTCCCCGTTCGGGCAGCTACATCGGCACTTTGATCGACGATCTCGTGACCAAGGGCACCAATGAGCCCTACCGCATGATGACCTCCAGATCCGAATTCCGCTTGATTCTGCGACAGGATAACGCTGATTTGCGCTTGACACCCATCGGTTATGCCTGCGGATTGATTTCGGAGGACAGATATCAGGTGTTTTTGGCAAAAAAAGAGGCAGAAGAAGCCGAAAAACAGCGTTTGGAGGCGACACACTTCGGCCCTGATGCGGTCAATCCTATGCTGACCGAAAAGGGACTCGAGCCTGTCAAGTCCGGTGTGTCCTTGGGTGATCTTCTTCGCAGACCCCAATTGACCTATGAAGATCTCGCGAATATCGACCGTGATCGGCCGAATCTGTCCGCAGAAGTGGTCAAAACCGTAGAAACCGACGTAAAATACGCTGGATATATCAAAAGAGAGCTGGCAGAGGTCGAAAGACAGAAAAAGTTAGAGGATAAACACATCCCCGCCGATCTGGACTACAAGCAGATCAAGGGACTTCGTCTGGAGGCAGGACAGAAGCTGGAAAAATTCCGACCTCTGACCATTGGACAAGCATCCCGCATCTCCGGTGTCAGCCCTGCGGATATTTCTGTGTTGCTGCTCTATTTGGGCATCAAATAAGGAGCGAATATGAAACATACCTTCAAAGAAATCTTTTTGGACATCTTCGAAAAGAACGGACTCCATGCATATATAAATGATGAAAACATCGAAAAGTTCTGGAATCTGACACAGCTTATGCTGGAAACCAACGCAGTCATGAACATCACGGCGATTACGGATATTGAAAAGATCATCCCTCTCCACTACGCCGATTGCGTTAAGATAGCAGAGCTGATCCCGCAAAATGCGACGGTTGCGGATATCGGTTGCGGCGGTGGATTTCCAATTCTCCCTTTAGCTATTGTTCGACCTGACTTGAAGTTGATCGGTATTGACAGCACCGAGAAAAAGGCGCGTTATGTAAGCGAAACCGCAAAAAAACTTGGGTTAAACGTTGATACGATCGCCGGACGTGCCGAAGAACTGGCAAAAATGCCGGATATGCGCCAGAATTTCGACGTTGTTGTCAGCAGAGCCGTGGCACGGCTGAATATTCTGGATGAATTATGTATGCCTTTCGCAAAAATAAATGGTCACTTTATCGCTATGAAGGGCGCCGCAGGTATGCAGGAACTTCATGAAGCAAAAACAGGCATCCATAGACTTGGTGGTATTCTTGAAAAAGCAGAGGAGTACGAAATTCATACTTGTGATCAAACCGAGCAGAGAACCGTGTTCGTGATACGTCAGAATAGTACCGCCCCGGATGCTTATCCGCGCCAATTTGCTAATATCAAAAAGAAGCCCTTATAAAAACAATGTTCCACGTGAAACACAAAATCATGTTTCACGTGGAACATTTTATTTTGGCTGATATTGTATGTTCCACGTGAAACATACTAATACCATCCATAATGATTGTTTCACGTGAAATATATTAAAGTCTCTCTACATTGTTCCACGTGAAACACACCACAATGAGAAATATACGCACGTTTCACGTGAAACAAAATGTGAAAATTTTTAGAAACATAGAAAAAACACTTGAAATATAAGCAAAATTGTGGTATACTAATAACAATCTATAAAAATAGGAGGTAAACAACATGGGAAAGATTATTTCTTTCGCCAACCAGAAGGGCGGAGTTGGTAAGACAACGTCGGCTGTGAACATCGCGGCCTCTCTGGGTGTGTTGGGATATAACACTCTTTTGGTCGATCTGGATCCCCAGGGTAATGCAACCAGCGGCGTCGGTATCGCCAAAAAGAGTCTTCAATATACGATTAAAGACGTTTTGATGGGTAAAATCTCTGCGCCTGAGGCAGTTATCAAGACAGAATTTCAGAAATTGTCCTTGATTCCGTCAAATATGAGCCTTGCAGGTACCGAATTTGACCTTCTGCAGGACGATTCTCCGGAACCTTGGGCGGCCATGAAAAACGCATTTCTGCCCCTGAAAGCCGAATATGACTACATCATCATCGATTGTCCTCCCTCGCTGGGTATGCTGACCATGAACTCCCTGTCTGCCAGCGACGGCGTTGTAATTCCCATGCAGTGTGAATTCTACGCGCTGGAAGGTCTTTCTCAGCTCATGATCACCATCAGCAAAATCAAGGCTCACTACAACAATACCCTTGCTGTAACGGGTATTTTGCTGACCATGTACACGAATCGTCTGCTTCTCACCCAGCAGGTAAAGAACGAACTCAAGAAGCATTACGCCGGAAAACTGTTCGAAACCAGCATTTCTCGCGGTGTCAAGCTGTCCGAAGCCCCCGGATTCGGCCTTCCCGTGTACTATCACGACAAAAAGAGCAAGGGCGCGACTGAATATTTGGCCGTGGCCAACGAGCTGTCAACGAGAATATAATAGAATGTGAGGATAAATCATGGCAAAAAGACAAGGAGGCTTGGGAAGAGATTTCTATTCGCTCTTGGATGATAATATGATGGAATCCAAGCAGGAATCCAAAACTTCCATTAAAATCAGCCGCATTACCCCCCGCGGTGAGCAGCCCAGAAAGAATTTTGACGAGAATGCTCTGCAGGTTCTGGCGGATTCCATCCGTGAGCACGGCGTGATTCAGCCCATCGTTCTGCGTGAACTGGACGATTTGAGCGAAAATTACGAGATCATTGCAGGTGAAAGACGTTGGAGAGCCGCAAAAATGGCGGGTCTGGACGAGATTCCCGCTGTGATCATGACCGGTGACGAGCTTAAAGTCGCTGAGATCGCCCTAATCGAAAACGTACAGAGAAAAGATCTGAATCCCATTGAAGAAGCCATGGCCTACAAGGATCTGATCGAAAAGTTCGGTCTGAAGCAGGAGGAAGTGGCTCAGCAGGCCGGTAAGAGCCGTTCTGCAGTGGCCAATATGCTCCGTCTTTTGGAACTTCCCGATGAGGTTCTGATCATGGTACAGGACGAAAAGCTGTCCATGGGTCACGCAAGAGCCATTTTGGGTCTGGAAGACGAGGAAAAGATGCTTCCTCTGGCAGAAATGACCGCTGAAAAGGAGCTTTCGGTGCGTGAGGTGGAGGCTCTGGTCAGACGTTACAATACCGTTCCCGAGGAGATCCCCGAGACCGAGGAATCCAAGGCCGCCATGCAGCGCCGTATCTACATGAAGGAGCTGGAGGACAAGGCCAGAACCCGCCTGGGACGTAAGGTCAAGATCCACGAGACCAACCGCAAGAAGACCGTCGAGCTTACATACGAGGACGACGAGGATCTGGAGATTCTCCTGAAAACCCTTGTCGGACAAGAAATTTTTGAATAAAGAAAGAAGGAAAATACCATGCTGGACATCAAATATATCCGCGAAAATCCCGAAGAAGTTATCGCCCGCCTGCAGAAGAAGGGTAAGGACGCAAGAGAAGATATTGAGGCCATTCTGGCTCTGGACGGCGAGCGTCGTTCCCTGATCATGGAGACCGAAGCCATCAAGGCCGAACAGAATAAGATGAATAAGCTCATTCCTCAGTATAAGAAAGAGGGCAAGGACGTTGCTCCCATCTTCGCTGAGATGAAGGCTATGTCGAATAAGACCAAGGAAATCGACGAAAAGCTCAAGGAAGTGGAGATCAAGCAGACGGATATCATGCTGGGTCTGCCCAACCTGCCCGACGAGGACCTGCTTCCCGGCGGAAAAGAGAAGAACCAGCCCCTGCGCTACTGGGGCGAGCCCAGAAAGTTCGACTTCGAGCCCAAGCATCACGTGGATCTCTGCACCGATCTGGGTCTGATCGACTACGACCGCGGCACCAAGCTGGCCGGTTCGGGCTTCTGGATCTACCGCGGCATGGGTGCACGCCTGGAGTGGGCTTTGTTAAATTACTTTATCGATACCCACCTGGCAGACGGCTACGAGCTGATTCTGCCCCCCCACATGCTGGAGTACGAGTGCGGTCTGACCGCAGGCCAGTTCCCCAAGTTTGCCGATGAGGTCTACAAGATCGAGAACCCTACCGACAACCGCATGCACTATATGCTTCCCACCGCCGAGGCCGCTCTGGCTTCCCTGTACCGCAACGAGATCCTCACCGAGGCTGATTTCCCCAAGAAGCTGGTCTCCTACACCCCCTGCTTCCGCCGCGAGGCCGGTTCCTACCGTTCCGACGAGCGCGGAATGGTGCGCGGACACCAGTTCAACAAGGTGGAAATGTTCCAGTATACCCTGCCCGAGCAGTCGGATGCCGCTTTTGACGAGCTGGTCACCAAGGCTGAGGCTCTGGTAGCCGGTCTGGGCTTCCATTTCCGCACCGTGAAGCTGGCCGCCGAGGATTGCTCCGCATCCATGGCCAGAACCTACGACATCGAGATCCAGATTCCTTCCATGAACGGCTATAAGGAGGTCTCCTCGGTGTCCAACGCACGCGATTACCAGGCTCGCCGCGGTATGATCCGTGTCAAGAGAGCCAACGGTAAGACCGAATACGTGCATACCCTCAACGGCTCGGGTCTGGCGACCAGCCGCATCCTGCCCGCTCTTGTGGAGCAGAACCAGAACGCAGACGGCAGCATCAACGTGCCCGACGTGCTGAAAAAGTATCTGGGTGTGGATGTCATCCGCAAGTAAGGAGGCAGAGCTCCCATGTGGTTGAACAAATTATTTCATTTGTCACGGCCGGTAGCGGCCCAGCTGACATCGGGGGAACCGTCTTTACTGAAAGAACTGTGGGATTATTTTGAAGGTAAATATTTTTCGATCGATACCGGACGGTATGAACATATTCAGGTCGGTACGGGTTCTCTCGTGACCCTGCAGAAGATCGTATTGGGTATGTTTGCGGGTATTGTTGTTGCGGCAGGATTTGCTTGCTACGACAAGAATCGCCTGGGCGCTTTCGTTCGCACGCTGGTCAAGGAACAGTGTCTGTGGCCTGAAAAGGCGCAGACGCTGTACGAATTGGGCTTTGCCCGCAACGGCAGTGTAAAAGCCAGCCTCCGAAGCCCCAATAAGCTGGGCAAGATCGTTCGCTGTGTGGAAAAAGAAGCTTATGAAAAGCAGGTCGAGGAAGCACGTGCTGCTTACGTGGCTGAGCATGGCTCAGATGAAGGCTTTTTCATGCCGAATTATCGCATAGATTTCGATCATGATCACTTTTATATCCCGGATGACGAGCACTACAGAGCCGAGATTCGGTACGATGAAAAGGGATCGGGATGGCGCGCATTCGTATTGGTTCTGCTGGTATCCATTATCGGCGCTGCGTTGGTATGCTTCCTGCTTCCCGATATGCTGCAGCTTGTGGATAATATGATCGGTATTCTGAGCGAAAACGACCGATATTTGACCGAATAACAGTTAAATAACCTTAACTTTTTGATTAGAGGAATATAGTATGATGAGACAAATACCTACCTCCCGTCCCATCGTGGGGATCGTGCCCTCTCGCGACGGTGAAAGAGCATCCATCCCCCAACGATACATGGATGCCGTCTGGTACGCAGGCGGATTACCCGTCGTTTTGGCGTACACGACCGACCCCGAAAAGCTTGGAGAATACGCCGCTATTTTCGACGGATTCCTGTTTTCCGGCGGTGTGGACGTGAATCCCGTGTATTACGGTGAAGAAAAGCAGTTTGACAGCGTGGAGATCGACGATCAGCGCGATGCCTTTGAGGCAGGGCTTTTTAAGGCCATTTATCCCACGAAAAAGCCTATTCTGGGCATTTGCCGCGGTATCCAGTCCATCAACGTCTGGCTGGGCGGTTCTCTGCACCAGCATTTGGATGGCCACCGTCAGGATGTGGGCGCCGATCAGCGTACCCATGAGATCATCATCCACGAAGGAAGTCTGCTTCATAAGCTGTGCGGCAAGACCTCGGTCATGGTCAATACCTTCCATCACCAGGCCATCAAAACCATCGCACCCGTACTTACGGTGGACGCCGTCAGTCCCGACGGCCTCATCGAGGCGGCTCACGAGGAGGGTCACCCCTTCCTGTTCGCCATCCAGTCTCACCCCGAATTCTACTACTCCAAGGAAGACGATGACCACTCCCTGGCCATCTTCACAGCCTTTATAAACGCATGTAAATAAGAGCGATGTGGGGGGAACTTCTTGAAAGAAGTTCCCCCCACACCCTCCTCAAGAACTTTCAAGTAATGCCTTACATTGAAAACATATTTGAAAAAATTCTTGAAAAGGGGTATGGGGGAAAACTTCTTTCAAGAAGTTTTCCCCCATAGTTCTTATTGCGCCTTCTTCATCGGGCGAAGGGTCTTGGGATCCAGCGCTTTGCAGAGCAGAACCGCGAAAACACCCGTCAGAACGGCGTTGGGAAGCATATATCCCGCGTTGTAGGCCAGAGAGTAGATCCAGGGATTCATGCCCTCGGGCGCGTAGGTGCTCCAGAGAATACCGCCGGAAAGCACCGAGGATACGTAGCGGAGCACGCAGACCACCACGGCACCCACGCCGTAGCCGGTCAGGCGAAGGATCTGTTTCTTACCGCCAAAGGGCTTGGCAAACAAGGGTGCAAGGCCGATGACGCTAAAGGCAATCATGTAGTCCAACAGAACGCAGAGCAGGAATGCCCACCAGGTGTTTGCAGGGGGAGGATACCACCCCATGACGATCTGGAGTCCGGAGAAGACCAGACCCGCGCCCACGCCCCAGGCCGCGCCGTGGCGGTAAGAATAGTAAACGATGGGCAGCATGCCGATGGTGATGGAGCCGCCTGCGGGGAACAGGATGGCATTGTAGGGAGCCAGGGCACAGATATAGTCGATGACCCAGGCCAGAGCCAGCATCATGGCGCCCTCCACAAGGGCAAGGAGATACGCTTTGTGATTGGTTTTCAAGAAACCACCTCCAAAATAAAAATTCGACCGCACGGAAAATCTCCGCGTGGTCTCATGAATGGTGGTTATGAATGGTGATTGCGCACTCCCCAGTTCAAGACATCCAAAATACTTCCTACGCCGGTATTATCCGTATCAGGTTAAGGGTTCGCGCTATCGGCGCATCTCAGCCGACCGTCCGGGTTGGCCGCCGGCCAAACGGCCGTCGCCCGGTGTCAGCACCCCTGATTTTTCGTGCCAAGGAATGCGGTAACCGCCTTCTGCGGTGGCCGCCCCTTGTGTCGTGTATCTATTATACATCACGTAGAGCAATTTGTCAAGAGCCCGTGTGGAATTTTATAACGCACGCATAAAATAAAAAAGCCATTCTATAATTTTGTGCGAAAAATAGATTGACAAAATGAGAAATTATGGTATAATATATACATGGCAAGGAACCCTTCTTGCTAACTTCGTTGAAGGAGTTATCATTATGAAAAAGTACGTACGCTTGATCGTAACCGCGGTTATGATCATGACCCTGCTTGCAGTTTTCGCCGTGTGCGCTCAAGCTGTGGAGCCCACTCAGGAGGGCGGCCACTGGGTCATCAATGCAGAAAAGATCGACGAGATTCTGGCCGAGGAGGCCGGTGAGAAGACCACCGCTTGGGAAGTGCCCTTCATGAACGTGGCACCTAACCTGGACGGTAAGATCACCAAGGGCGAATATCAGCCCTTTGAAATGTACGAGGATTACCTGTCCTGGATGGCCATGATCGGTACTGAGCAGCAGGGTAATACCAAGGAAGAGTTCATGGAGTTCTATGAAATGACCAACAAGGACTTCTTTGACGCTTATTGGGGCTGGGACGGCCGTTATCTGTATCTCGCATTTGAAGTTCGTTGCGTGAACGGCTTCAACTGCAAGCCCGAGGAAATGGGCGGTAACGTATACCTGTACGCCTACAATATGATGCAGCTGGGTATTGCGCCCGTGGATGCTAAGGGTAAGGATCCCGCCTACGTAGAGCTGGGCTTCGGTGTCCACAGCGAAACCGGTGAGTCTCTGACTCAGTCTTGGATGGGTCCCTATAAGCCCGTTGCAGGCGAAGACTTTGTGGGTTCCTACGATAAGGAGAACCAGGTCGTCATATACGAGGCCCGTGTTCACCTGCAGACTGCTCTGGGTCTGAAGGATAAGATGGTTGAGAACGGTGACGAGATCAATATGGCATGGCTTCTGTCTGTCAACGGCGCCGCTTCCAGCGTAAATGAATACTGGCAGATCGGTTTCTGCCACGGTATCGGCGGTCAGTACTCCAACAAGGCGAACCAGTACTTTGCCCGCGTGAAATTCACCGGCAAGGATGTTGATCTGCCCCCCGAGGAGATCCCCGGTGTCAGCGAGGATGATCTGAAGTACGAACTGGTCGAGTTCGTGGATATGTCCAATGAAAAGGTCGTAAATAGCTTCTTCGGTGAGGATGCCGACATTGAGTTCATCACCGAGGACGGCGAGTCCTTTGCCCGTATCACGGCTCTGGGTGATATACCTTACGTTTGGAGCAAGTCTTATCCCAGAAGTCTGCAGAGTGCAGAGTGCTCCTACATCACCGTTAAGTATCGCTATAAGGGCGACTCCCAGAAGGATCTGGGTATTCTGTACCGCAACGCTTACTATCCCGAGTATGACCTGGAGAATATGTACACCGAGACCATCGGTAACGATGGTGAGTGGCATACCGTTACCTTCTACATGTTCGGTGAGGAAAAGTGGCAGAACTGGATCGTAAACGTCGGTTTGGCTCCCTTCGCTTCCGACGAAGCACTCGGCCAGTCCATCGATATCTCCTTCATTAAGTTCTATCTGCAGGATCCCTATGAGCTGTACAAGGATACTGAGTTCGATCCCAAGGCCGTAGCCGATACCACCGCAGCCGAGACCGAGCCCGTAACTCAGCCCGTCGAGACCCAGGCACAGACCCAGGCTGCCACCGAGGCTGCTACCCAGGGTTCCACCGAGCAGGTGACCGAGCCCGCCGAAACCGGTTGCGCTTCCGTTGTGGCTGTGGGCACCGTGGCTGTCCTGGCCGCTGCTGCCGCTTTTGTCGCATTCAAGAAGAAGGAAGACTGATTCTACACATTTTATTTCATTCATCCATAGCCCCTGCCGCGAAAAGCGGTAGGGGCTGTAGGTGGTTAGGAAGGCTACTATGAAAAAAGTGATTTTATCTTTGACGGGTATCGTACTGGCGGTGCTGTTTTTGTTGGTTGGCTGTCAGCAAGCATCGAGCGATCCCGTTGAAACAACCTCTCCCTTGGATGAGACGACTCTCGCGCCTCAAACGGAAGCTCCCGAAACACAAGCGTCCGCAGCAGAATCGACTACCGAAGAAGAGACTACCGAGGAGGTAACCACCGAAGCAGAGACCGAGCAGCAACCGGTTACCATCGACGCTGAGCAGGTCGGACGAATCCTGGTGGCCTACTACAAAACCACCGATCCGAATAAGCCCGCCTCAGATTCCATCTATAAAAGCGCGGAGAATTTCCGCAAGCAGATTTTGGCCAAGACCGGGCTGTCGGTCAAGGTCACCCGTGTGCGGAACACCACCGACAACGATGCCGTGACCTTCCTGATCGGTGACACGCCCTATAAGGAGACGGCCGAGATCAAGGAATCCCTGCCCGAGAACAGCTACGCTGTGCGCCTGATGGGTCGCAAGATCGTCATCATCGGCTCGAATGAGGTTTTGACGGTAAAAGCCCTCAAGGATTTCTGCGATCAGGTGCTGAACAACCCCGAGCTGACCAAGGAGGGCTCCATCACCATCCGCCCCGAGGATAGCTTTACGGTTACCCTTGATAAGCCCTATACCATCAAGGATATGGTGGCCGACGGCATGACCGTTACCGCCGATTATACCGAGATTCTCCACGCGCCGAGGCAGGGGCAGTACAGCATTTCCCAGGGCGCGGCATCCGACGGCACCTACGCCTACATTGCCCTGCGTAATTCCGACGACACGGGCGCCGTCATCGTCAAGTACCGCCTGGACGACGGCTCCTTCGTGGCGAAATCCCCTGTCCTGAAGCTGGGTCACGCCAACGATATGACCTACAACACCGCCAAGAATCTGCTGGTGGTCGCCCACGGTCAGAAGGAAGGTAAGATCATCACCTTGGTCAACCCCGAAACGCTGGAATTCATTGAGGACGTGAACATTGAAAAGGGCTCGGGTGCCATCACCTACAACCCCGACACCAATTCCTACGCCATCAGCCAGGGCGGCAAATCCCTGCACATGCTGGACGCCGACCTGAAATACGTGATCTCCTACGAGCGCACGAAGCTCGATGGTTACACCGCCCAGGGCATGGGCTCCGACGAGGGCTACATCTACTTCCCCATGAGCGGCTCGGGTCAGAATATTCTGGATACTTTCGATTGGGAGGGCAACCGCATCACCCAGATCATCCTCCCCACTCCCCACGAGAGCGAGAGCCTGTTCTACGTGAACGGCCGCCATTTCGTCAGCTTCAACCACGACGGCGGAACGGTTTACGAGATCTTCTTCCGTTGTATATTGCCCGAGGCGTAACGGTGGAATCTATTCTGGTAGGTTTGGAAATAAAAGATATTGTCACAACGCAATTGAAGAAATAAGAAAACAAAAAACAATGTAAAAAAGAAGAACCGCCCATGGCGGTTCTTCTTTTTTGGAAAGGCTCTGCTGTCCCATAAACAGCAAGCTTTGCGAGGAAAGATCATTCGGTTCATTCGATCCTGTAGATAGTCTGATGAAAGCACAGCGTCGCTTCATAGGAGGCATCAAACTGCTGTGTTGAAATAAAACCGAAGATATGGTATAATAAAATTGCAAAGTGCTATTGAATCAAGTAAGGAGATATGGATCATGTCTATCGGCTCAACCATCAAAAAACTCCGACGCGAGCGGGAAATGACCCAGGAACAGCTTGCGGTATGTCTGGGCATTACGGCCAATGCCGTGTCGCAATGGGAATGTGATCGCACGGCACCGGATATTTCCCAGCTTCCGATTTTGGCCAGAGTTCTGCAGGTGACAACAGATCGATTGTTGGGTATTGATTTCAGCAAGGACGAGCAAGAAATCCGACGGATCTCGGAGGAATCCTTCGCTTGTTATCGGACGGGGCAATTCACGAAATCCGTTGAAATTGCGCGAAAGGGTTTGATGCAATATCCCCAGTCCTATCAATTGATGGCAAGGCTGGCCGAAAGCCTGCTTGCCATGAAGGGCAGTGAGAAGGAAATGGAGCGGCTCTGCGATAAGATCCTGAAGGAATGCACCGAGAGCGGCCCTCGGGATCATGCGTACAGATTAAAGATCATTTTGTGTGGGAAACGAGGAAAATACGACGAGATCATGGAAATGGCCAATGATCTCCCCCATATGTGGGTGTCCCAAGAGGAAACGCGCATGCGCTGGAATTTCAGTACTGGCGAAGAACGTCGTATGGAGCTCATTCGCTTTGCGAAAATGTATATGGAAAGCCTTACAACCTGCCTCGATAAGATCGCGCGCCTCCCGTGTTATACCGCCGCGGAACAAATCCGAATCCGAATGCAGATCATCGATATGATGCAGATCATGTATCCCGAGAAGGATTACCTTTCCCAAGCGGCCATTCTGGCATCGCAGTATTACGTCATTGCGTCTCTTTACGTCAATTCAGGTGAACACGATCAAGCCTTAATTGCCCTCGAAAAAGTATGCGAGTATTTCAAATATTGTGACTGCCATGACGGTACACACGTATCACTTGTGTTTCGCGGCTGTGATAGAGGGAAAATGCATACGGACGAGCGTTCGTATTGCCGGGAATTTATAGAGCTGATCAGCCATGATTCCTCCTTTGACCCTCTGCGGGAGGATTATCGGTATACCGAAATCATGAAGAAACTCATCACAAATCAATCGGGAGAAAAGAGATCATGAAAAAAATCGTAAGCTTTATTGTGCATTCGTTTGTTCTGTTCTGGAGCTATTTTATCAGCTCCTTGCTGTGCCTTATGGTGATGCAAACCATTATGCGGCTGTTTATTGATGCGGATAGTAAAGGCGAGTTTCTGTGGAAAACCATTTTCATGTACGCATGGATGATGGCCACCTGTATGGTTGATTTGAAAATCACGGCATCGACCCATAAAACCAAGTATTTGGCATATATGAAAGGAAAAGAATGGAGCTTCAAGGATACTGTGGAATATATACTGAAAAATTCAGACTTTTGGTCAGGTAGTATTGGCTTTGCCATTTGGCCGGTTATCATTCCACAATTTTTCGGTGCTATCCATAGGCTCTATGTCAGTCCTGCATTTTACGCAAGTTTTCCTCCGTCTATCCTGGCTGTGTTGACGGTTTCTCTGCCGATTGTGATCTTGTCGGCCGTCGGTTGGGTGCTTGTTTTGCGTTCGTGGTGTAAAAATCGGTTACACATAGATTAAGAATTGTTTTTGTAAGAGCGATGTTTTTTTGAGTATCTCTGCTGTCCGTAAACAGCAAGCTTTGGGAGTGTGAATCCATGAATCCCTTATGTAAGGTTTTTGTGGCCAAGTACCTTTTTTAAAAGGGGTTCCCCGCAAAACCCAAATACCACCCTACCGTTTTCGATAGGGTGGTTAACTTTTTAACGTATAAATAATTTATTCTTATTTAAAAGTTCTTGAAAGGGGTTCGGGGGAAACTTCTTTCAAGAAGTTTCCCCCGATTCGTTCTTTTATTGCTTATGCATCATTTCCCCATATGTCGGCAGAGGCCAATCCTCGGAGGCGACGATGGTTTCCATCTCGTCCACAGAAGCGCGGAGAGCGGCCATGGCGGGCACGACCTTGTCGCGGAAGGCGATGGCTACGGCCAGCGCATCACCGGCGGAGGTGGCCTCGCGGTCAGCCTGACGCAGAGCGGATACGGCGTCGTAGGTGGCGGTGTTCAGCTCCGACAGACGGGTGATCAGCTCGCGCTCCATGCGGATGCAGGCGCGGTCGCCGTCCAGCACGTCCATCTTGGCGCGGGCGGCTTTGCCCAGCTTGGCAATGTAGGCCTCCACAGCGGGGATGATCTGACGGGTGGCCATGAGGATCATGGTCTGCGCCTCGATGTTGAGCACCTTGGCGTAGTTCTCCAGCAGGATCTCCTGACGGGCATGAAGCTCTACCGAGGACAGAACCCCAAAGCGGGTGAACAGATCCACCGCCTTGTCGCTGGTCAGCACCTCGCAGGACTCAACCGTGGTGCGGAGGTTGGAAAGCCCGCGGCGGGCGGCCTCGGCCAGCCACTCCTGGGAGTAGCCGTTGCCGTTGTAGATGATGCGTTTGTGAGCGGCGAAGGTGTCCTTGATGACAGTCGCTACTGCCGCGGAGAACTCCTCACCGTTTGCCACAGCGGCCTCCAGCACGTCAGCCATGTCGCACAGCACCTTGGCCACGGCGGTGTTGATCACCACGTTGGGCATGGCGATGTTCTGGGAGGAACCCAGGGAACGGAACTCGAACTTGTTGCCCGTAAAGGCGAAGGGGGAGGTGCGGTTGCGGTCGGTGGTGTCCTTGCGGAAGGTGGGCACCGAGGGAATACCCAGGTTCATGGTGGCGGCGCGGTGGTCGGTGTAAGCGGTTTCCTCCACGATGGAGTTCACAATGTCCTCCATCTCCTCGCCGAGGAACATGGAGATGATGGCGGGAGGAGCCTCAAAACCGCCCAGACGGTGGTCGTTACCGGGATAGGCTACCGACATGCGGAGCAGATCCTGGTACTCGTCCACGGCGCGGACAATGGCGGCAAGGAATAAGAGGAATCGGGTATTCTCGCGGGGAGTCTTGCCGGGATCCACCAGATTCTTGCCCCCGTCGGTGGACAGGGACCAGTTGTTGTGCTTACCCGAACCGTTGACACCCGCATAGGGCTTTTCGTGAAGCAGGCAGACCAGATCGTGGCGCTCGGCAATGAGGCGCATGTACTCCATGGTGAGCAGGTTCTGATCCACCGCCATGTTGGTGGTGGCGTAGATGGGCGCCAGCTCGTGCTGGGCAGGAGCGGCCTCGTTGTGCTCGGTCTTGGCGTTGATGCCCAGCTTCCAGAGCTCCTCGTCCAGCTCGTCCATGAAGGCGGCTACCTTGGGCTTGATGGGGCCGAAGTAGTGATCCTCCATCTCCTGTCCCTTGGGGGCAGGGGCGCCGAACAGGGTGCGGCCGCAGTAGATCAGATCCTTTCTCTGCTCGAAATACTCCTTGTTCACAAGGAAATACTCCTGCTCCGCGCCCACCGTGGTGGTGACGCGGGTGGTGGTGGTGTCACCGAACAGGCGCAGGATGCGGAGAGCCTGCTCGCTGATGGCATCCATGGAGCGGAGGAGGGGAGTCTTGGTGTCCAGAGCCTCGCCCGTGTAGGAGCAGAAGGCCGTGGGGATGTACAGGGTGCCGTCCTTGACGAAGGCATAGGAGGCGGGATCCCAAGCGGTGTAGCCGCGAGCCTCAAAGGTAGCGCGCAGACCGCCCGAAGGGAAGGAGGATCCGTCGGTCTCGCCCTTGATGAGCTCCTTGCCCGAGAACTCCATAACCACGCGGTCACCCGCGATGGGGGAAATAAAGGCGTCGTGCTTCTCGGCGGTGACACCCGTCAGAGGCTGGAACCAGTGGGTGTAGTGGGTCGCGCCCTTCTCAATAGCCCAGTCCTTCATGGCGTTGGCCACCACGTCGGCAATGGCGGGGTCGATGGTGCGCCCCTTCTCAATGGTCTTGGTCAGAGCCTTGTAGACCTCGCGGGGCAGGCGAGAACGCATGACGTCGTCGTTGAACACCATGCTGCCGAACAGCTCGGGAATTTTTTTGGTGGACATAGAAGAATATCCTTTCTGTGTGAAAGTGGATTTCAAATTTTGGTTTGCCAGGGGGTTTGCCCCCGGATCCCCACCAAAGAACTTTTTGAAAAAAGTTCTTTGGAATCTCAAAAACTTTCAAAAAGTATTGATAAATAATCCCTTTTTTAAAAGTTTTAGGAGGTCCGGGAACCCTTTTTTAAAAAGGGTTCCCGGTGGGGGTCGAGGG
>JAZRIF010000149.1:0-2379 GCA_045645165.1 Eubacteriales bacterium | reverse complement strand
GGGGCTTTGCCCCCTCGACCCCCACCAAAGGGACTTTTGAAAAAGTCCCTTTGGAATCTTCAAAACTTTCAAAAAACATTCATGAATAATCATTTTTGAAAGTTTTAGGAAGTTCAGAAACCCTTTTTCAAAAGAGGTTCTGGTGGGGTCCAGGGGCAAAGCCCCTGCCCGATAAACTCCAATTTCCCGTATTCCTCACAAAACCCATTCATGAAATTTCCCTCCCCCCTTGACCCCGCCGCCGCTTTATGCTATAATAAACGGTAGAAACATCCAAGGAGGAATCCCTGTGAAACACGTAGATATTTACACCGACGGCGCCTGCCGCGGCAATCCCGGCCCCGGGGGCTGGGGGGCCATTCTGGTCTACAACGGCCGAGAGAAGGAGCTTTCGGGCGGCGAACCCAACACCACCAATAACCGCATGGAGCTGACCGCCGTCATTACGGCGCTGGCCGCCCTCAAGGAGCCCTGTGAGGTGACCCTGACCTCCGACTCCAAGTACGTGGTGGACGGCATCACCAAGGGCTGGGCAGAGTCCTGGAAGCGCAAAGGTTGGATCAAGGGAGACAAGACCCCCGCCCTCAACCCCGACCTGTGGGACGCGCTTTTGACCCAGGTCGCCCGCCACAAAGTGGAATTCGTATGGGTGCGCGGTCACGCGGGGCACCCCTACAACGAGCGCTGTGACGAGCTGGCGACGGCCTTTGCCGACAGCTTCAAGGCGTAACCCGAAAGGAGAGACATACCATGAAAAAACGCGTTATGAACCTGGTCAACTTCGTCCGAGGCTGTGAGCCCCGTCAGCCCTGGCAGGATCTCTACACCCCCATCAAGGAGGAAATCGCCATCAACAAGAGCTACGGCTTTGACCACACGGTGCTCATGCAGTACGACGCCATCATCCGCCCCGACATGGTGGAGCTGATGAAGGCCGAGGCCGACGAGCATATGGAGCTGGGTCTGTGGTTCGAGATGGGTCGTCCCCTGACCGAGGCCGTGGGCATCGAGTGGCGGGGCCGCCCCGGCTACGACTGGGATTGGTACGTCAACCCCGGTTTCCTGCCCGCCTACACCCCCGCCCAGCGGGAAGCCCTCATCGACGAGGCCTTCCGTCTCTTCAAGGAGACCTTTGGCTACTACCCCAAGGTGGCAGGCTCCTGGCTGCTGGACACCCATTCCATCGCCTATATGAGTGACAAGTATGATCTGGACGCCATCTGCATCTGCCGTGAGCAATGGGCGGTGGACGCCTACACCCTCTGGGGCGGCTATTACAGCGGCGGCTACTATCCTTCCCGCAAGAACATGCTCTGCCCCGCTCAGACCCCCGAGGCGGGATGCAAGACCCCCGTGTTCCGCATGCTGGGTCTGGATCCCCTCTACGGCTACGACGAGGCCAAGTACACCGACAAGCTCTGGGGCTGCCCCACCATGGAGCCCGTGTGGGGACCCGGTTCCAATCCCGACGTCGTGGATTGGTATCTGGAGACCTACTACAAGAATCCCTGCCTCACCCTCTCCCAGATGACCACGGGACAGGAGAACAGCTTCGGCTGGGATATGATCCAAAACGGCTACCGCATGCAGGCCGCCAAGATCGCGGAATACCGCGACCGCGGGCTTCTGACGGTACAAAAGCTGGGTGACACCGGTGCCGATATGCGAGTCGCGACTCCCGTCACTCCCGCCTCCGCGCTGGTGGCCTACGGGGACTGGGCTCACGACGGTTCCAACCCCGCCGAGGTCTGCCGTTCGGTCTGGTACAGCTGTGCAAACTACCGCGCCAATATCTTCCTGCGCGGGGACAAGCTCTTCATCCGTGATCTGACCAAGTTCGACGATCGCTACACCGAGCGCTACATGGAAAGGCCCTGCGAGGCATGGGATGCGGTGTACGACAATCTCCCCGTTGTGGATAACCGCATCTGGAGCAAGGACGGCAAGGATTGCGCCTTGGCGGTGGAGTTCCCCGTCCGTCCGACCGGCTTTACCTGCGTGGAGCACGGGCCGGCGCTGGAGGTCATCATTCACTTCGCCACAGGCTGGGACGGCATGATCTACCTCTCCCCCAAGGGCGTATCCTTCGAGGCCTGCGGTGTCTTGACCTATACCGTCGGAGTGCCTCATGACACGGCTATCTCCTTTGCTGACAACGCCTTCTCCTTCATCCACAACGGCTACGGCTACACCATCCCCGCAGAAGGCTGCCGCGTGGAGGAAACCGAGAACGGCTACCGCCTGGTACCCACCGAGGCGACGATGAGATTCGATATGACAAAAAGATAAATTGCAGTTTATCGGCCAGGGGCTTTGCCCCTGGACCCCACCAAAGAACTTTTTGAAAAAAGTTCTTTGGAATCTCAAAAACTTTCAAAA
>JAZRIF010000148.1:0-5362 GCA_045645165.1 Eubacteriales bacterium | reverse complement strand
CCACTCATCTTACATGACAACCGAAGACGCTCAAACCACTGTTCAGAGGTATTCAACATGACTATTCAATCCCAACCGACATATTCCATCCAAGAGATCCCTGTCTTTTTCTCTACCAACGATGCATACATTCCCTTTTTGGATATCGCCATTGCCTCCCTCATCCGAAACGCCTCGAAGGATTACCGCTACCGTTTGATCATCCTGAACACGGGACTCTCTCCCGATAACACGGATCTGATCCTGCGGCGGCAGTGCGAGGGCTTTACCATTGAGTTTGCCGACATCTCAAAGGAGGTGGAGGGCATTCAGTCCCGCTTCAAGAACGTATACCATTTCTCGATAGCCACCTACTACCGCCTCTTCATCGCTTCCCTGTTCCCCCAATATCAGAAGATCCTGTATCTGGACTGCGATATCGTATTGCTGGGAGATGTATCCGAGCTCTACCGCACCGAGCTGAACGGTTGTATCATCGCCGCCGCTCCCGAGCAGTTCGTCCGCTACACCCGCGAGTTCCGTGAGTACGACGAAAAGGCCGTGGGGGTGGATCCCGACGGCTATGTCAACGCCGGCGTTCTGATCATTGATCTGGACCAGTTCCGTGCCCACCGCATCGAGGAACAGTTCATCGACCTGATCACTCGCTACGATTTCGATTTGCTGGATCCCGATCAGGCCTACCTGAACTATCTCTGCGACGGCTATATCCACGTTCTGCCCAACGGCTGGAACAAGGAGCCCACCCCCCGTCCTCTGGAGGGGGACTTGAATCTGGTTCACTACGCCCTGTACAAGAAGCCTTGGCAGTATGACGATGTGATGTACGGCGAATACTTCTGGGAGTACGCCGAAAAATCTCCTTTCTACGAAGAGATCCTCCGCATGAAGGCTTCCTTCGGAGAAGCCCAGCGAGCCGAAAAGGAGGCCATGGCATCCGAGATCCTTCGCCACGGTCTGGAGATCGCAGACGCTGAGATGACCTTCGCAAAACAGCTCCGAAAGGATTGATACGGTATGGAAAAATCAGCCCATAAGCTCCTGCTTCTGGAGCGCATTGCCGATTTGGAAAAGAAGCAGCTCTGGCATCTGGACGTGGAGGACGACCCCGAGACCTATCCCCTCATGCCCGACCAGGTGGATTATCTCAACGAAAAGCTCCGCAACCGCATCGCCGCCCGCATCGCCAACCGCATGGGCACGAAATTCTTCGAGGGACTGCTGAAGAATCGCCAGATGATCCTCAAGGAGGTGCGGGGCATCGAGAACTTCACCGCGGTGGAGGGCGGCCGCATCATCACCTGCAACCATTTCAGCGTCTGCGACAACTACGCCGTGTGGATGGCTCTGCGGGGTGAGATGCAGGGGAAGATGCTCTACAAGGTCATCCGGGAGGGCAACTACACCAATCCTCCCAAGCCCTTCGGCTCCATGATGCGCCACTGCAACACCCTCCCCCTCTCCAGCCAGACCGCCACTATGAAGAAATTCTCAAAGGCCGTCCGCACCCTGCTGTCCCGGGGGGAGAGCATCCTCATCTACCCCGAGCAGGGCATGTGGTGGAACTACCGCAAGCCCCGCCCCATGCAGGACGGCGCCTTCACCATGGCCGTTCTCAACGGAGTTCCCGTGGTGCCCGTCTTCATCACCATGGAGGATTCCGACGTCATGGACGGTGACGGCTTCCCCGTGCAGGCCTACACCCTCCATATCCTCCCCGCCATCTACCCCGACAAGACCCTCCCCCGCGCCGAGCAGAAGGATGCCATGCGGGCGAGAAACTACGAGGCCTGCGTGAAGGTCTACGAGGAATTCTACCAAAAGCCCCTGGTGTATAGCGACAGCGAGGAATGACGGCCGATGAAGCTCTACTTGACCATCATCGGCGTGACCGCCGCTCTCATCTCTCTGATCCACGTGGCGCTCGGGCTGGGCTCTCCGTTGTTCGTGGTGATCGCCGTTGTCTGGTGCATCGCCTGGGAGTTCGCCATCGACGGCGGAATGGCCATTCTCATCCGCCTGACCCCCGACCGCTGGTACGGGACGTTCTCTCCCCTTTTCGCGGTGTCTCCCTTCGAGAAAAAGCTCTACCTGCGGCTGAAGGTGCGGCTGTGGAAGGACAAGGTCTGGGAGCTGGGCGGGCTTGGGGGATTCAGCAAGCGGAGGCTCCTTGCCCCCGACGGTCCCGCCTACATCGAAAAATTCATCATCGAGTGCCATAAGGGCGTTGTGACCCATCGCCTCTCCTACCCCCTGGGCTTTTTGATCCTCTTGACCCTCCCCGCACCCTACACCTGGACCATCGCCCTCCCCGTGGCGCTGGTCAATCTCTTCCTCAATATCCTCCCCACCCTCGCCCTGCGCTACAACACCCCCATGCTCCAGGGCATGCTCCGACGGATGCGGCGAGGATGAAAAAATCAAAAAAAATTGAAAAATCCCCCCTTGCCTTGTGAAAAATTCCGCAAAACCCCTTGACAAATCCTCGATTATCCATTATAATAGGGAAAAATGACGATGACCGGAAACCAGTAAATCGGATCCTTTGTGTGCAGAGAGCTGTCGGCGGTGAGATGACAGCCACGATTCCCGATCGAATTCCTTCCGAGAGCCGCGCCTTGAACACCTTATGTAATCCGATTTCGACCGAGGATCTGCAAGGGGTAGGGGCGACGGGACCGCCCGTTACAGCGGAGGGGACATGCACGTGTCCTGTGAGGCCTTCTCCCGAGAATCCCGTTTTGTGAGAAGGTGAAAAAGGTGGTACCGCGACATAGCTTCGCCCTTTGCAAGTCATGAACTTGGCAAAGGGATTTTCTGTTTTCGGACAGCCATACACATTTGAAAGGAACGAACCATTATGAAAAAGCAACTCATGCTCGGAAACGAGGCCGTCGCCCGCGGTCTGTATGAGGCAGGCTGCCGCCTGGTCTCCAGCTACCCCGGCACGCCCTCCACCGAGATCACCGAATACGCCGCCGAATACTGCGGCGATTGCCACGATCTGTACTGCGAGTGGGCGCCCAACGAGAAGGTCGCCCTGGAGGCCGCCTCCGGCGCATCCCTGGCCGGCGCCCGCGCCGCCTGCGCCATGAAGCACGTGGGTCTGAACGTGGCCGCTGACCCCCTCTACACCATGTCCTACACCGGCGTCAACGGCGGACTGGTTCTCTGCGTGGCCGACGACCCCGGCATGCACTCCTCCCAGAACGAGCAGGATTCCCGCCACCACGCCATCGCCGCCAAGGTTCCCATGCTGGAGCCTTCGGATTCCGCCGAAGCCCGCGAGTACGCCATGCTGGCCTTTGAACTGTCCGAGCAGTTCGACACCCCCTTCCTGCTCCGTATGTGCACCCGCATCGCTCACTCCCAGAGCCTGCTGACCGTGGACGACCGCAAGGATGTCCCCGTGAAGCCCTACGTCAAGACCCCCCAGAAGTACATCATGGCTCCCGCCAACGCCATCCGCCGCCATCCCGAGGTGGAGGCACGCACCCGCGCTCTGATCGAGTACGCCGAGCCCGCCCCCGTCAACCGCGTGGAGATGGGTGACACCGCCATCGGTATCATCTGCTCGGGTACCTGCTACCGCTACGTCAAGGAGGTCTTTGGCGACAAGGCTTCCGTCCTCAAGCTGGGTATGGTCAATCCCCTGCCCGAGAAGCTCATCGTGGATTTCGCCGCCAAGGTAGACCGCGTGGTGGTCATCGAGGAGCTGGACCCCGTCATCGAGAACCACTGCAAGGCACTGGGACTTTCTGTGGACGGCAAGAATCTCTTCCCCATGGAGGGCGAGTTCTCCCAGAACCTCATCCGCCGCGTGTTCGGCATGGATGTTCATGAGGGTGCTTGCGCCGACGAGGCCATTCCCGTCCGTCCTCCCGTCATGTGCGCCGGTTGCCCCCACAGAGGCCTGTTCTACACCCTGTCCAAGCACAAGATCACCGTCATCGGTGACATCGGTTGCTACACCCTGGGCATGGCCGCTCCCCTCAACGCCGTTGACTCGGTGCTCTGCATGGGCGCGTCGGTGTCGGGCGTTCACGGCTTTAACAAGATCGGCGGTGCCGAGACCGAAAAGCGCACGGTTGCCGTCATTGGTGACTCCACCTTCATGCATTCGGGTATGACCGGCCTCGTGAATATTTCTTACAACGCATCCAACTCTACGGTCATCATTCTGGACAACTCCATCACGGGTATGACCGGTCACCAGCAGAACCCCACTACGGGCTACAGCATCTACGGCGATCCCGCCGCCAAGGTGGATCTGGAGGCATTCTGCCGCGCCGTAGGCATTGACCGCGTCACCGTGGTTGACCCCTACGATCTGGCCGCCTGCGAGAAGGCTATCACCGAGGAGCTGGCCGCCGAGGGCCCCGGCGTGATCATTTCCCGCCGTCCCTGCGTTCTGCTCAAGACCGTCAAGGCCAAGCCCGCCGTCAAGGTAGATCAGAACGACTGCCGCGGCTGTAAGAAGTGCATGAAGCTGGGCTGTCCCGCCATCCACATGGAAGGACTCGGCAAGGCCGCGAAAGCCGTTGTTGATCCCACTCTGTGCGTGGGCTGCGGCGTGTGCGAGCAGCTCTGTGCATTTGGCGCAATCAAGGGAGGTAACTGATATGGATACCAAGAATATCATGATCGTCGGCGTGGGCGGACAGGGTTCCCTTCTCGCCTCCAAGCTCCTGGGTCATCTTCTCTGCGCCGAGGGCTACGACGTAAAAGTCTCCGAAGTCCACGGCATGAGCCAGCGCGGCGGTAGCGTGGTGACCTACGTCCGCTACGGCGACCGCGTGGACTCCCCCATCATCGACAAGGGTGAGGCCGATTACATCGTCTCCTTTGAAAAGCTGGAGGCCGCTCGCTGGGCGTCCTGCCTCCGCGAGGGCGGTCGGATCATTGTCAACGACCGCGAGACCGACCCCATGCCCGTCATCACCGGCGCGGCTACCTATCCCCACGAGGTGCTGGATTCCCTGAAAGCCAAGGGCGTGCTCATTGACGACATGGATGCCCTGACCCTGGCCAACGAGGCAGGCACGTCCAAGGCCGTCAATCTGGTTCTCATGGGTCGTCTCTCCCGCTACTTCCCCGAGATCTCCGAAGAAAAGTGGATGCGTGCCATTGAAGAGTGCGTCAAGCCCAAGTTCGTGGAGATCAACAAGAAGGCCTTTGCCCTGGGCAGAGCGTAATCAACCAAAATTCAAATTGCAGTTTGTAGGGGAGCGACTGGGAGGAACTTCTTGAAAGAAGTTCCCCCCAGACCCCCTTCAAGAACTTTCAAAAAATATTGTCAGATAATTCTTTTTGAAAGTTTTTGAGATTCCAAAGAACTTTTTTCAAAAAGTTCTTTGGTGGG
>JAZRIF010000147.1:0-3768 GCA_045645165.1 Eubacteriales bacterium | reverse complement strand
TAAGGAAGAAACCGTGGGTTTCTTCCTTAAGTGGCGTTCTTTCCGTCCCTTTCTGTCGCCATGGACAGAAAGGGACATCAAAAGTTCTTAAGGTAATAAACAACTCCCCAATAAACCCCAATTTCCCCGCCCCGTTTTCCTTCCTCCCGCCAAGAGACCCAACCCTACATGACCCGCGCCCGTAGGGCGCCGCGCCCTGTGGGCGCTCGCTTCGCGCTCGCTTCGCGCTCGCTTCCCGCAGGGAGATACGATGTGATGTCATGTAATGTGACTTGGATGCGTTAGGATACGATAAGATACGATACGATTTGATTAGATAGGGTAGAAGGGGACTTCTACCGAAACGGGTAGCGAAAAGGTAGCGACGGTATACCGAACAGGATGGGTTTTGCCGTCGGGCTTGCACGGAAATCGCGGTCCGATGGCCGCGGCTTTGCCGCGGCAAAGCCGCGGGAAACCTGTCAGCGGTTCATGTCATGGCGCGCCTTTATGTATCTCACGTATTCCGCGAATTCATCGTAGGTGTCGAAATCATCCGGCATAAGATCGTCGGGAAGATCCTCGAACAGCGATTTTTTGATGGCGGGAGAAACGCTTGTCACAGCAGGAACTTTGTGCGTAGGCGCACCGCCCTTCTTGCCGTTCTCTGCGTTGGTTTTGGAGCGTGTGAGCTGGGCTAAGAAGATGGTTTGCAGGGAGCCCGCCGTGCCCGGGAGCGGCGGTGGCTCGGTGCCGTACCGCGTGTAGTTGGACAGGTTCTTGATGACAGCCATCGCTTTACTCGCGGGTAGAACCGAAAGTGTATCGATCCAATCGTAATACAGGTAAAATCCGGGATATTTTTTTGCCATGTTTTTTCTCCTTTTTGAATTTTTTGCCTTGTGTTAAACAAATTATACCACAAGAGCGAGAAAAAGGTAAGCCCACCTTTTGCAAACATTCTGTGAACAGCCCCATGATTCCGAATTTTACGGGTTCCTTTACTCACTTTTTGAAAAAATCTTCCAAAACCCCTTGTAAACAAACCCACTTTGTGCTATAATAAAGAGTAACGATCTGCAAAAATCCAAGATTGGAGAAACATACACATGAAACACACCGACATCAAAAAGCTGTTTGCCGAGTCCGAGTCCTTCGTGGGCACCTCGACCGTCATCTGTGGCTGGGTTCGTACCGCCCGTGATTCCAAGAACGTTTCCTTCATGGAGGTCAACGACGGCTCCTGCTTCCGCAACCTCCAGCTGGTTATCGACAAGAACACCGTAGGCTCCGAGGGCATCTCCGAGGAGGACGTCCGCGAGGCCATGATGGTGGGCGCGTCCCTCACCGCTACGGGTACCATCATCGCATCCGACCGCAACGGCGTGGAAATGAACGTGGAGAGCCTGACCATTCTGGGTAAGTGCCCCGCCGACTACCCCCTGCAGAAGAAGCGCCACACTCTTGAGTACCTGCGTACCATCCCCCACCTGCGTGTCCGCGCCCGCTACTTCGAGGCCGTCTTCGCCGTCCGCGATCAGCTGGCTCAGTCCATCCATAAGTACTTCCACAAGAACGGCTACCGCTACGTCCATCCCCCCATCATCACCGGCTCCGACTGCGAGGGCGCGGGTGAGATGTTCCGCGTGACCACCCTGCCCTGGAACGCCACCGCCGAGAGCGAGGCCGAGTACTACGCAAACGACTTCTTCGGCCGCAAGGCAGGTCTGACCGTCTCCGCTCAGCTGGAGGGTGAGATGGCCGCCATGGGCCTGGGCCGTATCTACACCTTCGGTCCCACCTTCCGCGCCGAGAACTCCAACACCACCCGTCACGTGGCCGAGTTCTGGCACGTAGAGCCCGAGGTCTGCTTCTGCGACATCCACGACATCATCGAGATCGCCGAGGACTTCATCAAGTTCATCGTGAAGGACGTCATGGACAACTGCCCCGAGGAGATGGATTTCTTCAACCAGTGGGTGGAGAAGGGCGTCATCGAGAAGCTGAACAAGATGCTCTCCAACGACTTCGTCAAGCTGGACTACACCGACGCCATCGAGATCCTCAAGAACGCCGGCAAGGACTTCAAGTACCCCGTGGAGTGGGGCTGTGACCTCCAGACCGAGCATGAGAAGTACCTGACCGACGAGCATTTCGGCCGTCCCGTCTTCGTGGTCAACTATCCCGCCGCCATCAAGTCCTTCTACATGAAGCAGAACCCCGACGGCAAGACCGTGGCCGCCACCGACCTGCTGGTGCCCGGCATCGGCGAGATCATCGGCTGCTCCGAGCGTGAGGCCGACTACGACAAGCTGGTGGCCGCCATGACCGCCCGCAATATGCCTCTGGAGTCCTACGAGGCCTACCTGGATACCCGTAAGTACGGCTCTGTTCCTCACAGCGGCTTCGGCCTGGGCTTTGAGCGTATGCTCATGTACATCACGGGCGTGCAGAACATCCGCGATACCCTCATGTACCCCAGAACCGTTGGTTCTATGTAAAGGGAATCTCTAAATATTCTGCCGTCGGCGAATCTGCGGAGCCTTTTTTGTCACACTTTACAAAAACTCTTCGCGTAGGATCAACTGCGCGCGGGAATTTTTGTTTCGTTTGACGAAAAACTCTCTCGCGGCTCGCCCGACGCAGAATCATTCGAAATCCCCGAAAAAATTCATCGAAAGGAATTGCGAACATGAAAAAACTTTTGATCTGCGCTCTTTTGCTGGTGTTCGCTCTGAGTGCTGCAGCTTGCACCGAGTCCCCTGCCGAGGTTCCTGCCGAGACTTCTGCTGAGGTTTCTACCGAAGCTCCCACCGAGGCTCCCACCGAAGCTCCTACCGAGGCTCCTACCGAAGCGCCCACCGAAGCGCCTACCGAAGCTCCTACCGAGGCTCCTACTGAGGCTCCCACCGAAGCGGCTACCGAGGCAGCTCCCACCGTGGAGCCCACCGCCATCTTCACCGCCGAGCAGCTCGCCGGCCTGGAGGCCACCAACGCCACCGTGGCCATGGAGGATGGATACGCCCACTTCCTGACCGGTACCGCTGACACCACCACCAATCCTTCCATTACCCTCACCGCTCCCGAGGGTGGCTTCACCGATATCATCGCCATCAAGTACCGTACCAACTGCGGTAGCTACGGCTCCAACTTCTGGGGCACCTTCCTGCTCAACGGCACCGCCGAGTTCAACGGCAACCGCCGCGACAGCGATAACTGGTTCTACTACTACACCGACGGAAGCTGGGACGTGCTGGTTCTGGATATGAGAAAGAACAAGGCCGGCTCCGAGGGCACCCCCGATACCGACGTGACGGGCGGCGCTCCCATCGAGTCTCTGGTCTACAACTTCTTTGACTACACCGGCAACGACGGCAAGCTCGCAACCTACGACGCAGAGGAGGAGTATTTCGATATCGCGTATATTGCCTTCTTTGAGAGCAAGGACGATGCCGATATCTACGCGGCACAGACTATTGACTAAAAAAATAACAAGCGGTTGCTTTTCCTGTTCGGGGACAAGGCAACCGCTGTTTTCTTTTCATGCGCCCCTTCGGGAAACCCTCTGTTTGCCGCCGTACTTGGATCTTTTTTGCGTCACCCCCTTGCAAAATCCTTCGGTATCTGCTACAATATAGGTGTGAGTCTGCAAATTGCAGTTTGTAGGGGAACGGGAGAACGCCAAAGAGGAACTTCTTGAAAGAAGTTCCTCTCTGGACTCTCTTCAAGAACTTTCAAAAAATATTGTCAGATAATTCTTTTTGAAAGTTTTTGAGATTCCAAAGAACT
>JAZRIF010000146.1:0-5099 GCA_045645165.1 Eubacteriales bacterium | reverse complement strand
CGCCGAGGTGGGCGATCCCCGCGCAGATAAGACCGTTTCCATGTTCTTCTGGACGTGGCACAACGGCCGTCCCGCCGTCATCAACGTCAACGACGCCGCCGAGAAGTACCCCGAGGCCGTCCGCGACTACAACCACCCCGTCTGGACTCCCGCAGGCTTCCAAGGCTCTTGGAATGAGCCCATCTACGGTCACTACGAAAGTAACGACCAGTGGGTGCTGCGCCGTCAGGCCGAGCTTTTGGCCAACGCAGGTGTGGACGCCATCCTCACCGACAACACCAACGGCACCCTTATCCACAAGCCCGGCTACACCGCCCTCTTTGAGTCTTGGGGCAAGGCCATGGACGACGGCGTGCTGACCCCGAAGGTCTCCTTCATGCTGCCCTTCGGCGGCGGTGCCGACACCAATACCCAGGTCCGCGATCTGTACATGGACTTCTACCGCGCGGGCGACAACCACAAGCTCTGGTTCTACTGGGAGGGTAAGCCCGTCCTCATGGGCAGACAGAACGCCATCGCCACCAATGATAACATGGGCAAGGAAATCGCCGATTTCTTCACCTTCCGCGGCGGTCAGGCTGCCTACGTCGTCGATAAGACCAACTACGGCGAGTGGGGCTGGCTCTCCACCTACCCCCAGGCTCTCTACTACGCCAACCGCAACGATCACAAGGATAAGATCGTGGAGCAGATGACCGTCGGCGTGGCCATGAACCACAACTACAAGCTGGGTATGCTCTCTGCTATGAGCGGCAACAACGTCATGGGTCGCTCCTACACCCACGACAACCAGACCCGCTATGAGACCGATGGTAAGGAGGCCTCCAAGTGGGGCTACAACTTCGCCGAGCAATTCAACTACGCCCTGGAGATCGACCCCAAGATCATCTTCATCACGGGCTGGAACGAGTGGGCCATGGCCCGCATCGACGGCTGGCCCGAGGGCTGGGATTCCGAGGTCCCCAACGCCTTCTGCGACCAGTTCAACGACGAGTTCTCCCGCGATCTGGAGCCTACCAAGGGTGCCTTGAAGGATCACTACTACTACCAGATGGTCAACTTCGTCCGTCAGTACAAGGGCGTCCGTCCCATTCCCACGCCTACACTCCAGACCACCATTGATATCACCAAGGACAACACCCAATGGAACGAGGTCGGCCCCTACTACGCCGCCTACATTGGCAACACCGGCGACCGCGAGGGCGACGGCTGGGGCACCCTCCAGTACCACGAGTATTCCGGCCGTAACGACATCATCGGCGCAAGAGTTGCACGCGACGAGGAGTTTGTTTACTTCTACGTGGAGTGTAACGAGAATATCACCCCCTACACCGATCCTCTGTGGATGGTGCTCTACATCGACTCCAACCAGCAGAATCAGGGTTGGGAAACCTTCGACTACGTGCTGAACAAGACTTCCCCCACCGCCACCAAGGCCACTTTGGAGAAGTTCACCGGAAACGGCTACGAGACCGAAAAGGTAGGCGAAGTCGATTACTCCGTGGACGGCAAGTACATGCAGGTCAAGGTGCCCAAGTCCATGCTGAGCATCAACGGCTACGACTTCACCATCAACTTCGCCTGGACCGACAACGTCCACGACGAGGACGATGCCGGTGAACGCGGCGACGCCGATTACAAGTACACCCAGTTCTCGGGCGACATCATGGACTTCTACATTTCGGGCGACGTGGCTCCCTCGGGACGCTTCAAGTTCAGCTACATCTCCACAAGCGAGAACGCTACGGGCATTCCCGCCGAGACTCAGCCCACCGAGACTGAGCCCGTGACCGTTCCCGACGAGGACACCGCAGCCCCCGAAACCAATGCTCCCGCTACGGAAACTCCTACCGCCGAGGGTGAGACCGAGGCTCCCCAGGGCGGATGCGCATCGACTGTGGGTATGGGTGTGGCCGCTGTAGTGATGGCTATGGCCGCGGCTGTGGCGCTGAAGAAAAAGGAAGATTGATCTTTACCTCATACCCAAAGGCCGCCCCTTAGGGCGGCCTTTCAAATTGCAGTTTGTAGGGGAGCGGGAGAGCGCCCGTGGAAAAACTTCTTGAAAGCCTCCTCGCTTCGCTCGGTGCAAGTTTGCTTTCAGCAAACATTGCGAAGTTTCCCCCAGACCCCTTTTCAAGAACTTTCAAAAAAGGATTATTTATCAATGTTTTCTGAAAGTTTTTGGGAGTCCAGAACCCTTGCAAACTTCGCCGCAGGCGAATTTGCCCCGAGCGGAGCGAGGATGTTTTCAAAAAGTTCTTTGGTGGGGGTCGAGGGGGCAAAGCCCCCTCGATAAACCCAAATCTGAATACTATCCCCAAAAAGAGAGCGCCTCCCAAATGGGAAGCGCTCTGATCTTTTCGCTTATTCTTCCTCGTCCCCGTCCTGCGCCATCTGCTTCTGCTGCGCAGCCAGCATCATATCCTTGACCTTCATGAGTCTGGTCGTGTTCCCACGCTCGTTCTCCTCCAGCTTCATCTTGATGGTCTTGATAGTCTCGAGGTAGCGGGGCATCATGATATACTCCAGGGCGTTGACGCGGCGGCGGGTCTTTTCGATCTCCTCGGCCAGCATCTGGGCGGTTTTCTCCATCTCCGCCAGCTTGACGAGATCCGCCAGAATATCGTTGAGCTCTCTGGCGGCGGCGTCCAGCTCGCCCGAGGTGAAGGCCATACCGTAGTTGTAGCCATCGGCGCCTCCTTCGGAAAGCACCTGCAGGGAGAAAACGGGAACCGTCACGCTCATGACGTTCTTGTAGCTGACGTCCAGCTTACCCTCTTTTTTAGGCAGAATCAGGGCTTCCTTGAGCATATTGGGGCTGGCGGTAGCCGCGGCGACGCCAAAGCTGCCGTACACCTTTGCCAAGGAGGCCTCCACCCGCTCGCGGAGCTCTTTATTCTCGCGAACGACCTCGAGAAATTTCTTCATGAGCTCGTCGCGCTTATCCTTGAGCAACTTGTGGCCGCGGCGAGCCGTGGTATAGCGCGCCTGTACCTTTTTCAGCTCCATTCTGGTGGGATTTACTCGTAATTCTGCCATGGTTTTGTCCTTTCGTTAGGGGAACGAGGGGCTCTGCCCCTGACCCCCGGTTAAGAACCTTTTTGTAAAAAGGTTCTTAACCATCTCCAAAAACTTTTCTGTAGGGGTTTAAATCGGGATTACTTCTTAATGAGTTTGATGCTCTTGATGTACATGGTGTCGCCCACCTCGGACTGATCGTAGAAGTCCACGCGGAGGAGGTTGATGTCGCCTGTCCAGTAAGAGAGAGCAGCCAGGTCGATGGTGATGGTATGGTACTCGCCGTCCTTGGTGATGGGGCACATGACCTGGTACTTGGCGTCGGGACCTGTGACGTCACCCACACAGAGGAACACCTGTAGATTGACCGCCTTATTCGATGTATCGGCGGGGCTCTTGTAGGTGATCTCCATAGCCTTATAGTCATCCGCCTTCAGGATGGGCATGGACTGACCAAAGGAGAGGTAGAACAGGGCGTCGCCCCCCGTCACCACAGCCTTCAGCGCTGCTTCGGCTTCGTCATAGGTAACCGTTGCGCTGTTGGTGCTGGAAATGGCGTCCTTGGTAAATGCCTGGGAGAAGTCCAGATTCGTGTAGTCCAGTTCCTGCAGTCCCTCGATCTTAAAGAAGGCGTCCTCGGGGTTATCGGTGACCACGACCTTGATCTTGCAGGTCTTTTTCTTGAGGGTCAAGGTGACCTCGGTCTCGCCCGTCTTCAGGGCGGTGACGATACCCTTGTCGTTCACGGAAATGATGCTTTCATCATATCCCGTAAAGGTCATAACGTCGGTTTGCTCGTCGGACACGTAGTATTCCGTAAAGGAGCCGTCACCCCAGGTCATCTGCGCGCGGAGCTGAGGCTTATAGATGGAACGCTCGTGCAAGTAAATGGTGTAGGTATCGTGGACGGGGGTCAGCTCCACGGCCTGAGCAGGTCTGCCGGGCTTGGTTCCCTCTTCGGTGACACAGATGTGGAACAGGAAGGAGATATCCTCATACCAGACCTCCACGGCTGTGGTACCCACGCCTACGAGGGTAACCGTCCAGTCGTCGTTGTCAATGGTACAGACCGACTCGTCATGCACCTTGAAGGTGATACCCTCGGCGCCTCTCTTGAGGGTGGTCTCCTCAAAGTAGGCATCGTATTCACGGACACGGAGGATGAAGGACTTCTTATCCAGCGAGTAGGTGTAGACGTCCTTATCGGGGCGGATCATGGCGACATAGCGGTCTTCCTTGGCCAGAGCCTCACCGCGGACAAAGGTTTCATTCAGACAGGGCTTGGTGCGCTCGGCATTCATATCGTTGCTGTCAGACAGCTTCAGGGTAATGGGCTGAACGCGGGTGTTCCAGGTGCCCCAGCCCTCACCGTGAGCGTAGATCACGCGGAGCTTGTCGGCATCCTCGGAGAGCTTGATGTGGCCGTTTCGGCGAGAGGAGATACCGGCGTTATGCAGGTGGGTCAGAGTTCCCTCGCGAACAGCATCCACCAGCTCAAAGTCCATACCGTTATCCGACTCGAAGACGGCCAGATAACTGGAGGGGCCCATACGGGAGCCTGTGGCGATACCGATAAACTTGCCCCAGTCCTCCACGTACTTGATGTCCAGAGAGTCGGTGTCCTTCTTGACGGCGGCGCCGTGGTTCCGGATGGTGGCGGGCCAGTTCTCGTTGGTAGCGTCGGCGGTGGCCACCATAGTGTAGGAGCCCGAGGGGGCGTAGTTGGTATAGTAGATATACAGGGTACCGTTCAGCTCCACGAAGGAGGGCTCGCCCATACCGAATACGCCGTAGTTCTCGTCGTAGTAGAAAATGGGCTGCGGCTCGTAGCCACCCCAACCCGAGCCGTTCCACTTTTCAAAGGGGCCGTCGGGGTTCTTGGAGCGGGCGACAAAAATATTGTTGCAGTTGCCCTTTTCGTTGAGGGTGGAGGTATAGCCCAGGTAGTAGTAGCCGTTGAAATAGACCACGCCGGGGTCACAGTTGGAGAAGTGATCCATGGAGCCCTGGGTGGGGGTCAGGACGATCTTCTCATCAGTCCAGGTCTTTCCACCGTCATCGGAGCGGCGGTAGGAGATCCA
>JAZRIF010000145.1:0-2097 GCA_045645165.1 Eubacteriales bacterium | reverse complement strand
GGTGATCTCCAGAAGGCTCCCGCTGGCGGCTCGGTCTACGTCGCCATCATTTGCGGTCTGGTCACCCTGGCCGTCACCATGCTCTGCGCCACCTTCGGCAAGAAGATGGTCCGCCTCATTCCCTTCATCATCGGTATTCTGGCCGGTTATGCCGTGGCTGCTATCTTCACCGTGATCGGTACCGTTGCCGACATCCCCGCCCTGCTGGTCATCAATTTTGATCCCATCACAAGCCTCTTCGCTCCCTTCACCTTCGAGTCCATCATCTCCGCCCCTGACCTCACCTTCATGCATGCCATCAAGGGTGTCAAGGAGATTGACGCTGAATACATCTTCACCCTCTTCGTGGCCTACGTGCCCGTAGCCGCCGTGGTCTTTGCCGAGCATCTGGCTGACCACAAGAATTTGTCCACCATCATCGAGCACGACCTGCTTGAGGAGCCCGGTCTTCACAACACCCTGCTGGGTGACGGCGTAGGCTCCATCGCGGGTTCGATCTTCGGCGGTTGCCCCAACACCACCTACGGTGAGTCCGTCGGTTGTGTCGCTATCACCGGTAACGCCTCGGTGGTCACCATCACCGTCACCGCCTTCATGGCCATCGCCATCTCCTTCCTGTCTCCCTTCGTGGCCTTCGTCAACACCATTCCCTCCTGCGTCATGGGCGGTGTGTGCATGGCTCTCTACGGCTTCATCGCCGTCTCGGGTCTGAAGATGATCCAGAAGGTGGATCTGGAGAAGAACCGCAACCTCTTCGTCGTTTCCGTCATCCTCATTTCGGGTATCGGCGGTCTGTCGGTCTCCTTCGGCAAGGTCACCCTGACCACCGTCGCCTGCGCCCTCATCCTGGGTATCCTGGCGAACCTCATGCTCGGGGTTAAGGACGGTAAGGAAGAGTAATTCCTCGCCTCATATGAAACGTTCCCTGCCACGCGGTTGGGAGCCTCCCAAAGCTCCCCCGCCGTGCGGCGAGGGAGCTTTTCGGTTACTTTATGAATATTTTTTAAACATTTTCAAAAACCCGTAAGAATTTGCCCAAAAAGGCGTCTATATAAGTGAGAGGTATAAATTCACCGCCAGAAAGGAGAATGAATCCATGAAAAAGACACGCACCATTCGTGCCCTTGCCCTGATAACCGCCCTGCTGGTGGTTCTCGTCACCTTCGCCTCCTGCTCCGCCGACGTCCCCCTCGACGACGCCATGTCCTCCCCCTCCAGAGGAGAGAGCTTTGAAGCCGGCGGTATGGACGGCGAGAAACCCTCAGAGAACCTCGGCGGCTCCCTCAACGGAGATTACGAGCGCAAGATCATCCGCACCGTGAAAATGACCTGCGAGACCAAAGCCTACGACGACGCCGTATCGGTCATCATGTCGGCACTTGCCACCCATGGCGGCTACGTGGAGGCATCCTCCTCTACGGGCACGGGCTACAACGACGTCAAGGGCTCCGAGCGCCGCGCCACCTACACCTTCCGCGTCCCCGCCGAGAAGCTGGACGCATTCCTGGAGGCTCTGCGGGTGGACGAGGGCATCCGCATCCTGAATCAGGATGCCACCTCCAACGAGATCACCGCCACCTACTACGATACCGTCTCCCGCCTGGAAACTCTGCAAGCCGAAAAGACCTCCCTCACCGCCATGCTGGAGGGCTTTACGGATTACAGCGATATTACCAATATGCTCAAGGTGCAGGAGCGGCTGTACGACGTCATTGAGGAGATCGAAGCCCTGCAGACCAAGCTCAACCTCTACGACGGCCAGGTGGCCATGTCCACCGTATACCTCACCCTGAACGAGGTCATCACCTACACCGAGGTCGTGGAGCCCGATCCCACCTTCGGCCAGCGCATGGCCGAGGCCTTCAAGGATAGCTGGGCCGATTTCGGCGAGGGCTGTCAGGACTTTGCCGTGTGGTTCGTGGAAGCCTTCCCCACCCTCCTGGTGCTGGCCGCCATCGGCGGCGGCGTGGTCACTCTGGTTATCCTCATCAAGCGAAAGAACCGCTGATCCCCATAGGCGCACGTCCATAGAGAAATCCCCCCTGCCGCAGACGCGACAGGGGGGGTACTCTATTATATGATAATAACTTAATTCTT
>JAZRIF010000144.1:0-6441 GCA_045645165.1 Eubacteriales bacterium | reverse complement strand
AGAATAGTCTTGTTTTGAAAGTTCTTGAATTTGCAAATGATATAAATACCCCTATTGAAAGTTCTTGAAAAGGATGGGGGCTTGGGGGAAGGAAAAACTTCTTCCAAGAAGTTTTTCCTTCCCCCAAATACCACTACAAGGAGATACCCATGGCCAAATACCGTCAGAGCCGAATCAATGAAGAAATGTTCAAGGAAGCGGCGCAGATCATCCGCACCGTCAAGGATCCCCGTGTCAGCGAGGCCTTTGTCAGCGTCACGGGCGTGGAGGTCACCCCCGACCTGAAGTTCGCAAAAATTTACTACTCCCACATGCAGGGCGACAAGAAGACCGTGAAGAAGGGACTGGATTCCTCCGCGCCCTATATCCGCGGCCAGCTCGCCAAGAGCCTGAACCTCCGCATCACCCCCGAGCTGACCTTCGTGGAGGACACCTCCATCGCCTACGGCGCCAAGATCGAGAAGATCATCAGCGGGTTCACCTACGTGGAGCATCCCGAGGAGGAGACCGCCGAGAAGGACGCCTTTGACGCCCTGCTGGACGACGAAGACGATGAGTGATTATCGGAGATTCGACCTGGGGGAGACCGCATCCCGCATCCGCGGGGGCGTGAATACCCTCATCCTCTTTCACCGCCACCCCGACGGTGACGCCGTGGGCTCGGGCTTTGCCCTCAAGCTCCTTTTGGAGGAAATGGGCTGTCGCGCCCGCTGCTCCTGCGACGACGAGATCCCCGAGAGACTGCGGTTTCTGGTGGGTGATCAGCAGGAGAGCGTCCTGAACGAGAATATCCCCGCCGATTTCATTCCCGATCAGATCATCACGGTGGACTCTGCCTCCCCCGCCCAGGTGGGCGAGCAGTACGCCCGCTACGAGGGGCGCATCGACCTCATGATCGACCACCACGCCAAGGGGGAAATGTACGCCGACGGCTATATCGACGGCGCGGCATCGTCTGCGGGCGAGCTGATCTACCGCCTCTCCCGCGAACTACTGTCTGCGGGTTCGATTCCCGTTATCCCCGAGGGCGTGGATGATCTGCTCTACGCCGCCATCAGCTCAGACACGGGTTGCTTCCGCTACAGCAACGCCTCTCCCACCACCCACAGAGCCATCGCCGAGCTTCTGGAGAGCGGCGTGGATTCGGCGGACATCAACCACCGCCTCTTCGGCGTCAAGTCCTATAAGCTCCTGCAAGCCGAGAAGATCGGCTTCGACCGCCTCCACCTCTATGCCGACGGGAAGATCGGCATCGTGGATATGCCCTTTGACGTCATGGAAACCTACGGCTTTACCGACGAGCATCTCGGCACCCTGGTGGACGTAGCCCGTGGTCTGCAGGGCGTACAGGTCGCCGCCGCCATCCGTCAGTCGAACGGCGAAGGGGTCTATCGCGTGTCCATGCGCTCCTCCTGCCACGTAGACGTGGCGGCTGTCTGCGCCACCTTCGGTGGCGGAGGCCACGTCAAGGCCGCCGGGTGTACCATCACCTGTGAGGACGGCATTGAGGCTGTGGTGGACATGATCGCCAAGGCGCTGGAAGCCGCGCTATAAGAGCGTATGAAGCACGCGCCCCAATAAATATTTTCCCCGCATTGAATAAACCTCCCGATATCCGTCCATGATACTTCCATCATGAACAAGAACATATCGGGAGGTTTTCTTATGTCCAATCGTTTTTCCGTCGCCATTGTCGTCCTGCTGGTGTGCCTCATGGCTCTCAGCTTTCTACCCGTCCACGGGGAGCGGGAGGTATACGACACCGTCGTGCGCCTCCACGTCCTGGCTAACTCCGACACCGAGGAGGATCAGGCCCTCAAGCTCAAGGTGCGGGATGCCCTTCTGGAGGTCACGTCACCCTTGGTGGAGGGATGCACCACCCAGGCCGAGGCCATTGACGCTCTGAACGGCCACATCTCCGAGCTGGAGGCCGCCGCTCTGGCCGTCATTGCAGCCGAGGGCTACGACTACCCCGTGACGGTGCTCTTGGGGGAGGAGGACTACCCCACCCGCGTCTACGAGTCCTGTGCCTTCCCTGCAGGTACTTACGTATCCCTCCGTGTTCTCATCGGGGAGGGCGAGGGGCAGAACTGGTGGTGCTGTCTCTTCCCGCCCCTCTGCCTGTCGGCGGCCACCGCCAAGTCCGACAACGAGGACGCCTTTATTCAGGTGGGGCTGACCAAGGATCAGTACGGCATCATCACCGAGACGGGGAAGACCAAGTATAAGGTGCGGTTTAAGATTTTAGAGGTGCTTGAAGATTGGTTTGGGTGATGGAACGAGGGAGCGAGGAGAACGACCGGAGGGAACTTCTTGAAAGAAGTTTCCCCCGGGTCTCCCTGTGGGTCGGTCACACCACGGCTCTGACAGCCCACCGGGCTGTCATTCACTGCCGTGTCGCCGCTTCGCTACCCCCTTCAAGAACTTTACAATATTACATATCTGTCTTTTTGACTAATTCCTGAAATCTCGGAATCTCTCGCAGGCTGTCAAAGACAGGATCCCCCATATCCCGCTTCAAGTCTTCCATGCAACCGTCCAGGGGGTGCCGTGAGGAGGCAGCTTCACAAACGAAGACACTCGTATACGGCACATCGCACTCGGTAGGCATTGAATCGTAGGAGCTTACATGGAAATATGCTCTTTCCAACCAACCCAAAGCCTCCTCGCCGTGTCCGAGAACAGCGTGGTTTTTAGCCAATAGTACGCAATAGCGCCCTACGCGGCAATGGTAGAACAAAAGGTTTCCGTCGTAAATCAAAGTCTCCCATAGTTTGACAGCAGTCTCAAGAGCAAAAATATTTTCCTCAGAGGTACGGGGTTTGGGAGCGTTGACGATATTGCTACACAGGAAATCCATATACACCAGATTGTTATAGTGTCTGTAGGCGATATTCTGTGCCAATCCTTCCTTGGTGAAGCGAGCAGATTCCAAAAGCTTTTCGCGGCAGGTGTAAATGCTTCCTGACATATTCGCGTATTTCACCGCCTGCTCCTCATTGGCCATATCGGAATAGGGCCATGCATAGGTCATGACCAAAAGCTGGATCGCACTGTCGCGGATCTCCTGGTCGGTACAATCCCGCAGAATGCGCTCGCAGATGGGGATCAGCTCCCGGGCGTTGGCTTGGAACTCGCTTTCCTCAAATCTTGTATTCAGAGTGGCATGGAGAGCATACGCCAAATACTTCAGGCATCGAAAATCTCTCGGGTACTTCTGCACCGCCTCCCGCCACATGGCCACTCGCTCGCGGATGGTATCCTTGTTCGGGACGTGCGCCAGATCGTAGTCCCGCTTGCACAGGGCCTCGATCTCGGCCTCGCTGGTGCGGTCATCGCGGTCGAACAGCTCGTCGGTGGTGACACCGAAAAAATTGGCCAGTGGGACGATGAGGGTCACGTCGGGCAGGGCGTTGTTGTTCTCCCATTTGGAGACGGATTGATAGGTAATATTCAGATACTCCGCCAGCTTTTCCTGAGTGATGCCGTTTTGCTGTCGGAGCTGCTTGATCTTCTCACCAATGGTCATGGTGAAATCCTCTCTTTCACGTGTTTTTATGGCCACGCGCTTATTATACACCATTTCGGAGGGTTTTGCAATAACCGCTCGGGCAACAGGGACTCAACCGTGGGCTGAGATATGTCTGCACAGATACGGGAACCCCGCCGCGAGGTCGCGGCGGGGTACATAATATCTATACGAAGGGTTACAGCAGCTCTACCGTCATGATCTTCTTAGCGGGGATCTCCAGCACGATCTTGCCGTCGGCAATGGTCAGCTCGGACTGAACGACCTCATCCAGATTGGTGAGTCTCGCGCCCTTGAAGGCGGGGGAGACCTCGGCGGTGAGGGTGACGGTTTCGTTTGCGGTGTTGAAGAAACGGAGGATGGCGGTGTCGCGATCCTCTGCTTTCTTGAAAGCGGTCATGCGGACGTACTCGCTGTCAAAACGCAGGTAGTCGGCGGCGGCAGGGAGGGTTCCCTCGTGCTTGGGGGTGCCGATGGCCAAAACGGCAGGGTAGGAGAAGGTGTAACCCTCGCGGTAGGCCTCGGTGCGGCCGTCGGTGGCGTAGGGGATCATGGAATACTCCAGCGTCCAGGTTCCCTTCTTCTGTCCCAAGGGAGTGGGGAACACGCCCCAGTCACCGACCTCGCCCACGGCGCGGAGCAGGGTAATCGCCAGAGTGTTGCGGCCGTCGCGGAGGATTTCGTACTCATGGAGACCGCGGTTGGCAATCATCAGCGCGTCGGTAGCGGTGTCGGATTCCAGACCCGCGAAGGCCTGACAGCGGTGGGAGTTGCAGGGATTCTGCCAGATCTCGGAGGGCTGAATGTTGCGGCGCACCACGTCAAACTGGCCGTCGGCAAAGGAATACTTGGTGTCAATGTCCGAGGTGAACAGGGCGCGGAGACGGTGGTTTTCCATGCGGTTGTCTACCACGGTCTTGAAATCCACGCGGGCGATCTTGTCGGACAGGGTGACGAAGGTGGTGATGTCGGCGTCAATGGCCATGGGGACGGTGGCCTTGAAGGTAACCGACCACGGGGTGACCTCGTGGAGGGTGATCTCAGCTTTGGCGTCGGCGGTGGTCACGGCCACGTCGTCCTTAGCCTGCCAGTAGTTGTAGAGGTCGCCCACGTCGCGGGTGTCCTCAAAGAGGTTCTGCCCCGCATAGGTGCGGCCGCTCCGCTTGTCGGTGACGTCCACCGTGCCGTTTTCGTTGAACTTTACGGTCAGGAACTCGTTCTCCATGGTGTTCTCGGTGTAGCGGATAGCGGTACATACAGTAGGCGCCTGCTTCTTGACGGTGAAGAGGCGGTAACCGATGCCATGGGACTCCACCTGCATCTCCACCTCAAAGCGGTTCACGTAGCGGGGCTGGCGGAAGCGATCCTTGGGGAGAGTGTAGGTGAACTGGTTGTGGATGTAGTGGGTCTTGGCGGGGACTTCACGGCCGTCCTCGTCGAAGATGGCGATCTCGGTAGCCGTATCGGTCAGGTCGAAGTCCACGTTGGCCTTCACCGTCAGCACCGACTGATTGGGCTCAAGGGACAGCACCACAATGGCGGCATCTCCGTCCACTGCGGAGGTGTTCACGGTGGCAACCAGATGATCCAGCGCCCCGTCACGGAGCTGCTCGCCGCAGGCGGCGGCCTTGGCGAAGCGGGTCTTCATCTCCTCGTAGATCTCGTCGCAGGAGCAGGAGCAGATGGAGTCGTGGGGGTGGTTCTGCATGAGCTTCTTCCAGGCGTAGAGCAGGAGATCCTGCTTGTACTCACCGCCATTCAGCATGGACAGGAAGCTGACAGGCTCGGTGATGCGCTCCAGCAGGTGTTGGGTATCGTGGTTTTTCTGCTTGATGTCCACGTGAGAGGAGGAGGTGCTGATGAGGGGGAAGGAGCCCGTAGCCAGCTGACCGTTCATTTCTCCCTCGTACACGGGGAAGGTGTCTTTGTAGGGGCGGATGGCATCGACGTAGTCCTTGAAATTGGACTGCTTGACCTCCACCTCGTCCTGCACCTCGTTCGCCAGCTTGATGGCGGCTTGCAGGTTAGTCTGGACAGGCTGGTGGTCACAACCGTTCATGCCCAGCAGGTGATCCGTCAGGGCGAAGCGGGAGGTGGAGGCTACGATGTGCGCCAGACGGTTGCGGAGGGCTTCCTCCTCGGTGGGCAGCTCCATGGCGTTGTGGTACCAGTTGGCGAACAGGACGGCGATGACCTCGGAGCCGTCTGCTCCCCGCCAGATCAGCTCGCTGGTGGTCATGCCGCTCTGCTTGATGATCTGATTATCCGAGCCCACGTCGTTGATGCCGCGGCCAAACACAGCATTGTCAAAGCCGAAGCCGCGGACGATCTGAGGGGCTTGGGAGATATTGCCGAAGGAGTCGGGGAAATAGCCCGTCTCCACGGGGGCGGCTCCGATGGAGCGGCAGAGGCGGAGGCCGTAGAGCATATTGCGGACGTTGGCCTCGCCCGAGGTAAGGTATTCGTCCTGCAACACGTACCAAGGACCCACGTGGATGCGCCCGTCGCGGATGAGCTTCATGAGGCGGTCACGCATGTGGGGCTTGATCTCCAGATAGTCGTCGATGACTACGTACTGGCCGTCCATGTGGTAGTATGTATAGTCGGGGTCCTTCTCCATGATGTCAATGAGGGTGTCGAAAAGCTCCACCAGATATACGCGGTGCTTCTCAAAGGGGAGGTACCATTCTCTGTCCCAGTGGGAGTGAGGGATGATGTGGAGTGTTTTTTTCATGGTATGTATTTCCTTTCGGCGGCCGAGCCGCGGGTTTTCGGTGGTTTTATTGTACCACGAAATGAGGAATTCGTCAACAGGTTTTTGAGATTTTGGCGGAGAGGAGATAGAGAAATTGGAGTTTATTCGCCAGGGGCTTTGCCCCTGGACCCCACCAGAAACCCTTTTGAAAAACGGT
>JAZRIF010000143.1:0-22260 GCA_045645165.1 Eubacteriales bacterium | reverse complement strand
AGAAAGCCACACCGTACGGTGTGGCTTTCTGTATGTTGGGAGGGCGGATCAGATCTTCTTGATGACCCTGCCGCCGGTCAGGATGATCATTTTGATGGCATCCACCGAATAGTCCTGCGCCTCCACGATCAAGCTCTTGTTCAGGGAACCATGAGCCAGAACCTTGACGAAGTCTGTCTTGGCGGGGATAAGCCCCTTTTCCTTGAGAACTTCCAGAGTGACGGTGTCACCTTGCTCGAAGTGCAGGGCCAGAGTATCGATATTGATGATGGATTTGTTGGAATACTTCTTATCCGAGTGAGAATCCTCGATCTCCACGAAGTGGGTGGCGATTTCATCGGTCAGGGCTTCGTGGGCTTCCTCGGTGGAGATCTCCTCGCGAACCAGAGAGGCAACCAGCTCCTGCTCCTGCTCCTCGGTCATGGCGGGCTCGGCCTCAAAGAGAACGGGCGCCTCTGCGGGCTTTTCCTCTTCCTTGGGGGCTGCGGCCTTCTTGGGGGCAATCAAACCCAGGAACAAAGAGGTGTTGTAGACCAAGAGAGCTACATACACGATGAACAGGATGGGGCAAAGAACGACCCAAAGAACAGGCATTCCACCGGCCAGCAGGAAGAGGCCGGCGAAGGACATGAGCTTTTGCGAATCTTTCTGAGCCTTTTTCTTGAGCTTGGAGCGCAGAATCACGAGCAGGATGACCTGGCTGATGATAAGCACAGCAAAAACAATGGACATGATCAGGCAGACGTCAGCAATGATATCGAACGTAGAACCGGAAAACTGTAGCATAATGGTTTCTCCTTTATATGTATTTGAAGCGCCAAACGGTGTACAAATAGACGAATTTGGATGGTCTTCTGTTTTATTTTATCATACTTTTTGCCAAATTGCAATAGGGTTTAGCAAATTTTTTGATCAGAATGGAATTTTTATTCGGGAAAACCAACACAAGGAGTAGCCGAGGCAGACGTAAGACCAATATATTCCCCGCGAAGGAAAAAATGACACAGTGCAATGTTTTTTTGGCAGGAATGTGGCGTGTTTCTGTATGGGAGGGCTTGTTTTTTGAAACGTTATATGGTATAATGAAAGGGAACGAAGGCTTTCGTTTTCTGAAAAAACCAAGAAATCACGTGCATATAAAGGAGAACTCATCATGAATAACAACCATCTGCAAGGCAAGACCGCCATCATCACCGGCGCAGGCTACGCCACCCTCTCCGACGGCCGTTGCGGCTCCATCGGCTACGGCATCGCCACCGCCTTTGCCAAGGAGGGCGCCAATCTCGTCATTACGGGTCGTCAGATCCCCAAGCTGGAGAAGGCCAAGGAGGAGCTGGAGCGTCTGTACGGCGTCAAGGTTCTGGCCATCCCCGCCGATATTTCCGCAGGTGCCGATAACGCCGCCACCGCCAAGGCCGTGGTGGATGCCGCCGTTGCCGAGTTCGGCCGCATCGACGTGCTGATCAACAACGCCCAGGCCTCGGCCTCGGGCGTGACCATTCAGGATCACACCACCGAGCAGTTCGACCTGGCCATTTACTCGGGTCTGTACGCCACCTTCTACTACATGCAGGCCTGCTATCCCTACCTCAAGGAGACCAAGGGAAGCATCATCAACTTGGCCTCCGGCGCGGGTCTCTTCGGAAACTACGGCCAGTGCGCCTACGCCGCCGCCAAGGAGGGCATCCGAGGACTTTCCCGCGTGGCCGCCACCGAGTGGGCGAAGGACGGCATCAATACCAATATCGTCTGCCCCCTGGCTTGGACTGCCCAGCTGGAGAAGTTCGAGCAGGCCTACCCCGATGCCTTCAAGGCCAACGTGAAAATGCCCCCCGCAGGCCACTACGGCGACCCCGAAACCGAGATCGGCCGCGCCTGCGTACTGCTGACCCACCCCGACCTCAAGTATATGAACGGCGAGACCCTCACCCTGGAGGGCGGCATGGGTCTGCGGCCTTAATTTTCCACACCAAAAGGCGGTGCCCCATGAGATCCAAGATCAACGCTAAAACAGTCTTTCTCTGTTCGACCGTTTTCTTCTTCCTTCTAAACATAATCGGTATCCTCCTGTTCAAAGACCGTATCGGAAAATCCATGAACACCCTCGTCGCCTCGGTACTCTTTGTCATTCAGTTGATCCGCGGTCTGCTGGCTTGCGCGTTCAAGGACGATCACCTCTTTACCATGGATAGACATCCCGGTGGCCGATATTCTCGCTACCGCAGGATCGGCCCCGAGGAGATGCGGGAGTTTTATATCAAGGCCACCGTATATTTTGCGTTCCTGCCATTCTTTCTGCCCCTCGCGGTGTTTTCCTCCAGAGAGGTCCACACACTGTGGTGCCTGCTTTTGCTGATTGTCCCTCAGCTTTTTGCGTTTTGTATAGATATGCGGGACTGTGCGGATCTGAGGAAAGAACGGCAACGCATCGAGGCCCAGCGGAAAAGGGAGAAAGAAGAACAGGAACGCCGCGAGGAGCTGGGGAAATGGAAATAATAGCGAAGCCTGTCCGTCTGCTATCAATCATAATCATAACGCAGGAGATCATATGAAACATTTGCTTGCTTTTCCGTTGCTGCTGATCCTTGCATGGACAGCCGTATCCTGCGGCGGCAGAACCAAAAGCTACGCCTACTACGAGTTTTACTGCGAGGGGGATATGCGCATATCCTGCGGGGATGCTTCGGCGCTGACTCCCATGGACGAGGAAGACATTCAAACCCTGCTCGGCCTCTGGGGGCATGCTTGGACGGCGGAAAAGATACAATGTAAGTTCGACTGCTCGTTCCGATGGGAAAATACCACCATCCGTTACGATTCGGCGCGGGGCGTATTTGCACTGGACGGGACGGGGATGGCCATGAAGCTAACCCGTGAAGAACGGGAGACCGTGGAGACGATTCTGGATAAATACAGATGACGCGTATATCCGGAACGACCCCCGCGAATTTTGAAAGGAGAAAAATCATGTCTGCCTTTACCGACATCATCAACGGCGCGAAAACCGCCAAAACCCTGCACGACAAGAGCCAACTGCTGACCTACCTCGGCCGCGCGCTGGCCGCCAACCGCAAAAAGAAGCTTGCCCCCGCCGACCGCGAGGAGCTTGCCGCCTTCACCCTCTCCGAGCTGGAAACCATCCCCGCCCTGCTGAACAAGGCGGAGAATTACCGCGAGAAGGACGAGATCTTCGGCCTTGTGGAATCTCTCATGAATCTGGTTATGATCTGCTACGATTCCCCCGCCGCCATGGCTCCCGATAAGCTGGACATCGTGCGCCGCATTGTGGACCGCTGCGACCGCGAGCGTTTTCTGGAGATGGCCATCGACGAGGCTTTTAAGGGCAATCCCGATGCGGCGGATATGGAGCGCATCCTCTGCATGGCTGCGCCCCTGAAGGACGAGTTCCAGAAGGGTCAGCTTTGGCACGGACTGCTCCACTACAAGGGACAGGTACAACGCCTCTCCAATGACGCCAAGGCGGTACTGGCGAAGTACGCCGTCGCGGAGCTGTCCCGTTTCGCCGAGGCGCGGAAGGAGGGAGCGCTCACCGAGGAGATGCTGGGCAATCTGGAGTTCATCTGCGACGCCGCAGGCGCCCTCATGTTCAACGCCCCCGCCAACCTCGAGCTGGTGGGCCTCATTTCGGATCTGTTTGAGATGAAGGACTCGGATATCAGCTACTACGCCCTCTCCACCCTGCTGACCGTGGGCTGCAAGGTGCCTGACGAGGTGATCGTCGCCTTGGCGAATGACATTGTGTATGCTGACCTGACCTACGGGCTGCTCGAGCGGTACCGTATGACCGATCGCTTCCCCGAGGGTCTCCGCGATCCCGTATACCTCGCCAAGAGCGATATGGTACATTGGCTCACCTACCCCACCGAGCTGGGTAAGGAGCCTGACGAGATCGAATTTTTGGGGCAGACCAAAAAGAAGGGCGAAGTCTTCCACATCTTCCGCTACAAGTCCGACAGCGACAATCTTGGGGACGACCTCAAGGGCGTGTGGCTCATCGGCTGGTCGGGCAACGACGGCGGTACGTTCAGTAATTTTGACAAGTACGCCGATTACGAGAAAAAGACCCCTGAGAAGACGGTGAAATACATCTGCCGCAAGCTGCTGTGATACGAAAATCCCGCCGAGAATCTTCGGCGGGATTTCTGTATCCGTATTCAATTCATCAGAGCATATGCGCCCGCAATTCCTCGGCGGAAAGCCGGGACAGGTCGGCGGGAGCCACGTCGAAGACGGTCAGGCAACCCGTGCGGCCTCTCTGCTTCATGCGGTACACGGCGCGGGTAAAGGCCACAATGGCAGAGGCGGTGAACTCGGGGTTGGAATCCAGCCGCAGACTGTAGCCCACGGTATGGGTGTGCTCGCCGTTAAGCCCCGTCCGTCCGTTGCGGATGACCTGGCCGCCGTGGGGAAGACCCGCGTGGTCGCGAGCCATTTCTTCGGCGGTGATGAAGGTGACGGTGGTGTTGTAGTCAGCGAAGTAGTTGGGCATGGTGACAATGGCCTCGCGGATGGCTTCCTGATCGGCATCGGGAGCGGCCACCACATAGCACTCACGGGTGTGCTTGTCGCGGGTGGTCAGGGCGGGATTTTCGCCGTTCTTTACCGCGTCAAGGGCGGCGGGGACGGGGACGGTGTACTGTCTGGCGTCCACAACCCCGGGGATGCGGCGGATGGCGTCGGAGTGACCCTGGCTGACACCTCGACCCCAGAAGGTATAGTCCTGTCCGTCGGGGAGGATGGCCTGGGCGTAGACGCGTGCGATGGAGAACATGCCGGGATCCCAGCCTGCAGAAATGAGGCAGAGGGTGTTCCCCTCCTTGGCGGCGGCGTCCACCTTGGCAAAGTGGGCGGGGATGTTGGCGTGGGTGTCGAAGCTGTCCACCACGCAGAAATCCTTGGCCAGGGCGGGGGTCAGCTCGGGCAGGTCGGTGGCGCTCCCTCCGCAGAGGATGAGCACGTCGATCTGATCCTTGAAATGGAGAATATCGGCGGCGGGGTACACGGGGATCCCCGTGCGGGTCTTGACGGTGGCGGGATCGCGGCGGGAGAATACGCCGATCAGCTCGCAGTCGGGGTTCTGCCCCATGGCGGCTTCCACACCTTTGCCCAAATTGCCGTATCCGTAAATTGCGATTTTCATAAGAACGCCCTTTCTTGGGGCCTTGCCCCACCAGGGCTCTGCCCTGGACCCGCTTAAAACCCTTTTGGCAAAAAGAGTTTTAAGAATCCCAAAAATCTTTAAAAGGTTTTGGGGAGGGTATCATATAGAATTATGCTTTGACGAGGTCGGTCATGTTATAGAGCCCCGCAGGACGCCCCTTGCAGAGGAACTCCGCGGCGGCGAGAGCCCCTTCGGCAAACAAGGCGCGGTCATGAGCCTCATGCTTCAGGGTAATGGTCTGGTTGGGGGTGCCGATGATGACCTCATGCTCCCCCACGATGTTACCCATGCGGATGGCGTGGATGCCGATCTCCTCGGGGGTGCGCTTGCAGTAGCCGCTTCGACCCGTGACGATGGTCGCCTCGGGGCGTACCTCACACAGAGCGTTGGCGATAGCCAGGGCGGTGCCGCTGGGGGCATCCAGCTTGCGGTTGTGGTGCTTCTCGATGATCTCGATCTCGGCCTCGGGCATGGCGGCGGCCACCTGACGGGCGGTGTCGATGAGCAGGGCTACGCCCAGGGAGAAGTTGGCGGCGAAGAACACGGGGATGGAGGCGGGGGGGGCCTCAATGGCGGCCTTTTCCTCGTCGGTGTGACCCGTGGTGGCCAGCACGACGGGGATCTTGTGGGTCACGGCGAAGTCCAGGAGGGAAGGAGTGGCCGAGTGGTGGGAGAAATCCACGATGCAGTCGGCGGTGGTGAACACGGGGTCGGTGGCGGCTTCAAAGCTGACGGCGCAGGGCATTCCCTCGGCGCCGCAGGCGTTCATGTCCACGCCGACGGTGGCGTCGGGGTCAGCGCCGCGGCAGCCGGCCAGAGCCAGCTTGGCAACCTCGGTGCCCATGTGGCCGCAGAGACCTGAAATCAGCAATTTCATAGCAAAATATCCTTGTTTTAAAGGTTTTTGGGATTCTCAAACCCTTTTTACAAAAAGGGTTTGAGCGGGTGCAGGGCAGAGCCCTGCCGGGGGTCAGGGGCAGAGCCCTGCCGGGGGTCAGGGGCAGAGCCCCTCGTTCTTATACGTTGATACCGGCCTTGCGCATGAGGCGGAGCAGGTTCTGTCTGTGATCCTCCTCCATGGGGGTCAGGGGGAGGCGGACGTAGTTTTCACAGAAGCCCATGGCGGCGCAGGCGGCCTTCGCGGGGATGGGATTGACTTCGCAGAACAGAGCGTTCACCAGTTCCAGATAGTCCAGCTGCATCTTGCGTGCGCCGACGACGTCGCCCTCGAAGAACTTCTTGCACATGAGGGAGGTCTCGGCGGGGAGGATATTGGACAGCACCGAGATGACACCCTTACCGCCCAGAGACAGGACGGGGATGATCTGGTCGTCGTTGCCCGAATAAATGTCCATCTTGTCGCCCACCAGCGCGGCGATCTCTGCGATCTGGGAGATGTTACCCGAGGCCTCCTTGATGGCCACGATGCCCGGATGCTCGGCCAGCTCGGCCACGGTCTTGGGGAGCATATTGCAACCCGTGCGGCCGGGGACGTTGTAGAGGATGCAGGGCTTGTCGATGGCGTCGGCCACGGCCACGGAGGAGGCGATCATGCCTTTCTGGGTGGCCTTGTTGTAGTAAGGCGTGACCAGCAGCATGGCGTCGGCGCCCACGCTCGCGGCGTAGCGGGACAGGTCGATGGAATAGGCGGTGTCGTGGGAGCCGGTGCCCGCGATGACGGGGACGCGGCCACCTACACGCTCCACGCAGTACTTGATGGCGGCGCGGTGCTCCTCGTCGGAGAGAGTCGAGCCCTCGCCCGTGGTGCCTACGGCCACGATGGCGTCGATGCCCTGTGTGATCTGCCAGTCGATCATGGCGCCGTAGCGGTCAAAATCAATGCCGTCGGGGGTCAGGGGGGTGATGATGGCGGTGGCGGCGCCGGTGAATACGGTGGGTTTGTTCATGGTGTGATTCCTTTCCTTGGGGGCTCTGCCCCCAACCCCGCTTAAAATCTTTTTTGTAAAAAGGGTTTTAAGAATTCCCAAAAACTTTGAGCAAAAATGGGACAGGGTCATGTATACATTCTCTATCAATACGATTCTGAACCCATAGAAAAAGCCCCCACGGAGGGAGCGGTCGAATCTACGGGTATCCTCCGAAATCCCCATAGGGAGATCGGGTATGGATAGCTCTCCGCATTTCTGCGACAGCCTGACGGATGTTCTCCGCCCGGCCAGTCAAATGCCCTGCCAAGGCATCCGCTTCGGCACCCACGCCTTTCCCGTACGGTTTTGGCAACCATGGTGATGTACGGTACTGTTCGTGCAGTGCGCCTCTATCGTTTGATGGGGACAGTATAACATAAAGAGGGGAATTTGTCAAGAGGGAGGAAGAATTTTTTTGTTCTTCGCGGCAATTTTCCTCTTGAGGAAACGGCGGCGGCCCGTGGGATGCTTTTTGAGACCGATCCGCTATTTCCTCTCGTCTGCCTCGCTACCCTTGCCCGTTTTCCTGCGATAGCGAATCATGGCCACCGCGATGGAAATCATGGTTAGGACATCCCCTACCGCCGAGAAGTAAGCGCGGCTGTGGAGGTTGTACACGAACCAGAAGGGAGAGCCGGCCAAAGAAACACAGCGGATGCGTTTTTCATCGGTCAGCCAGAACGCACCCGTATGGAGCAGGACACCCGCGATGGGCAGAAGACTGAACAGATTCTCATACAAGAGCAAGCCGGCCACCACGATGGCGGCATCCAGCGTTAGGATCACGGCGATGCGGTATTTACGCACAAAAGCCGTGTGGCTTTTTCCTGCCACCATGGCGGCCACCATGGCGGCCACCGCCCCCATGACGTCCAGAACAGCCCCCGCATACGCGCCCAGAAGCAGGTACTGCAGGATGTAGAGGCAACGGGAGACGGTATTGCACAGGATGATGGCTCGTCGCCGCTTCATCTGATAGCTGATCAGAAAGGTGGCCACGGCCAAAAGACCGATGAGTTGAGGGATAAGGGACGGCATGGCGCGGCCTCCTTTCATGGTTTTGTTCGGTGGGGTGGGTTACCCGATCATATCCCTTACCCGCCCTATGGCCTCTGCCGCGCGGATGAGATAGTCTTCGTCGCTCATTTCCCCGTACATTTCGTCCTTCCGCTTCAGCTCCAGCACCAGAGGCACCGTGGGGTCAGCCCCCCGCAGAGCCTCGGCTACGTAACCAAAATCCAGATTGCCGTCGAAGGGGATGAGGTGCTGATCCTTATTCAGCACACCGCTGTTGTCGTGGATGTGGGTGCAGATGAGGCGGCTGCCGAACAGGGGCATATACCGCCGACCGGGGGTAAAGCACCCCTCGTGGCCGCAGTCCCAGCAGAAGCCCACCTCGGGAACGTCGCGGAGTTCTTCAAAGGCCCACGCGATATTCGCCAGCTTGCGCTGGTTTTCAAAAGCGATCTTGACTCCCTTGCCCACGGCGTGCTCCACCAAGCGGATGAAGCGCCCGCGTCCGATATCCGTGGGAGGCGGGGGATTGTCCCCTGCGGACAGATGCACCACCGCGATAGGAGCACCGATCTCGGCGCAGAGATCCACGCAATCGGTGAGCTGGCGGAGGGTGTCCTCCCCCTCGTCGCCCTCCTGCCAGATGGCGTTCATGATGCCCTTGAAGGGGGCGTGGAGGGTATCGTAGCAAAGCCCCGCGGCGGCTACATGGTTGGCGTGCTCCCGCACGTTGTCGGGATTGGTGGAGCCCGAAAACACACGGGTAAAGCCCAGGTCGCGGATAAAGGCGCAGAAGGTGGCGGTATCCATCTCCTTGCGGGCGCCGATGTTGATGCCGATCTCTCTCATGAAGATACTCCTTAACGATCATGAAATAATAGGTGATTGAGACTGCATAAAATTTGGGTTTATCGAGGGGGCTTTGCCCCCTCGACCCCCACCAAATGAACTTCGCTCTGCAAGCAGAGCAGAAAAAAGTTCTTTGGAATCTCAAAAACTTTCAAAAAGGGTTATTTATCAATTTTTTTTTGAAAGTTCTTGAAGAGAGTCCAGAGAGGAACTTCTTTTAAGAAGTTCCTCTTTGGCGTTCTCCCGCTCCCCTACAAACTGCAATTTGACATTCAACCCTTGACATTTTCGCGGAAATATGGTACATTTATATATACGAAAAAAAGGGATGCATCGCACCCCTTGACATTTATTTCCGCAGTCCTCGAGACAGATGCCTCTGTCTCGTAGCTTCCCCGCCCCGCAAGTGACGCTCGTTTTTGTTCTGTTCCAGCACCTTGGCGACCTCATCGCAGAGGGCACAGTTGACGTGGCGAAGGATCTCGGTCACGTCCTTATGTACCGTGCTCTTACTGATCCCATAACGGGCGGCGGTCTGGCGCACGGTGGCGCGGTTCTCTACGATGTATGTTCCCAGGATCACGCACCGCTCCTTATCGGCCGCTATGTACATCATGCTATCACTCCCCTTTACTGCCTGTGAGTTCTTATTGACACTCTATGCGGAAAGGTTTGAGAATATCCATAAATAATCTGTATTTTGAAAGGAATGTACCATGTTTGATGAAACCATCTCTCCCAATACCCCTGACCTCTTTGAAGGTATGACTGCCATTTCTGCGGTGCTGGATCCCGACATCCGGGATTTTAACGACAGACGGGTGCTGTCTGTGTTCGTGGACAAGACCCGCATGGAAAAGAAGTCCCGCGAGCTGGGCTTTCTGCGCCACAAGGCCGAGGAGCTGGGCTTTGAGATCCAGGCGGTACACCCCGACGACCTGGACAATCTGACCTCGGGCAAGACCCACGGCGGCATCGTGGCGGTCTGCTCCGACCGTACCCTTCCCCTCCTGTCCGAGTCCATGGACAAGATCAAGGAAGGCGGCTTCTACGTGCTTCTGGAGGGCATTGAGGATCCCTACAATTTCGGCTATACCGTCCGTTCCCTCTACGCGGCGGGGGCTGACGGCGTGATCCTGCCTCCCCGCAACTGGATGGGGGTAGCGGGGCTTGTGGCTCGCTCCTCGGCGGGGACGTCGGAGAAAATGCCCATGTTCGTGGCAGAGCCTGCGGAGGTGATCCCTCTGTTCAAGGCCAAGGGTTACCGCGCCGCCTGCGCCGAGATTCGGGATTCGGTGGATCTCTACGAGGCCGACCTGTCCCTCCCTCTCCTGCTGGTTATCGGCGGAGAAAAGCGGGGTATCTCCCGCGCGGTGCTGTCGGAGGCAGACCTGAACGTACGCATCGGGTACCACGGAAATTTCCGAGGGTCTTTGTCCTCGGCGGCGTCGGCGGCGGTGCTGGCCTTTGAGGTGGGACGGCAGAACCACCATTCCTGATATTGACAAAACAAAAGAGCCGATCCGGTGGGCAGGTGATCCTGTCCAACAGATCGGCTTTGTTTTGTCAGCTAACGGTTATTCGACATCGGAAGTCACAATTGAGATGGTCTGCTCTTTTTTGTCCCACGTGATGACAAACGGCTCGTCCAATAACCAAAAGATATAGCGAATAATGGACTCGCTGACCAACATATCATGATCCAGCGGCTCACAGACGTACCACGCACTTCCAACCACAGAACACAAGGTATTCAATTTAGGATCCGTTCGTTCGCTGTTCAGGGCATACATGGTTTTCTCACTCAACGTCAGAACAAAAAGGGTTCCTTTGTACAGAATCTCCGCTTGGTCATCGTTGAGCCACGTCACCTCCGCGCCAAGCTCCTGCCAAACGGCCAGCAACGGAACATTCGCGGATTCCCCGGGGAAGCCCTGCGCACACGCCGTTCCCCAATGGATCGGCAAATAATCAAAGAAAGACTCCGCGTTAAAGGTTTTGCGGGAAATATACGCATCATCCGCTTCGATCTCGACTCCATTCACGTATACGGTGGCGTAGATGGGTTGACGGGATATGGCATACAAAATACCCAGCGAGCCAAACAGAATCGCGATGATACAAGAAAACAGCAACACCCCTACGTACCAAGGTCTATGCTTTTTGTTCTGAACGCTTTGACAATCTTGTGCGGTTTGTTTCCGTGTCATACTGTATACCCCCTTTTTTTTCATTATAGCATACACATGCGTAGTTGTCAAGTTTTTTCGTCAAACGTATTGACAACCGCGCTGTTTTATGCTATAATACACAGTAGTATTTTTAACGGAGGTAATCCTATCATGAAGCATATCAAGACCATTGAGACCCGCAACCTGTGCGAGAGCGCAAAGAAGGGTGGCTGCGGCGAGTGCCAGACTTCCTGCCAGTCTGCTTGCAAGACCAGCTGCGGTATCGCGAACCAGCAGTGCGAGAGCACCAAGGAGAGCAAGGAGAGCAAGTAATTTGCACTCACAATAAAAATGCCGCCTGCTGGCGGCATTTTTTATGGGAAATCGAGATATTCAAATTGCAGTTTGACGGGCGGCTTTATCACATCGTAGGGGAGGCTATCAGCCTCCCGCAAATCAGCAAAAATCAAAGATAACAATAGGTTTTTAGAATGGCGGGAGGCTGATACCCTCCCCTACAACCAAACATTAGCGCCACTACAAACCCAAATTTTAACAAACCAAATCAACATAAACCAAGAGGAAACAACCATGATTCATCAATACAAGCTCGGCGGCTACAACATTGTGCTGGACGTTTGCTCCGGCGGCGTTCACGTGGTGGACGACGTAGCCTACGACATCATTTCTTTGTTTGAGGCCGAGAGCCGCGATGACATTCTCGCTGCCATGAAGGACAAGTATCTCGGTAAGGACGATATCACCGAGGCCGATATCGAGGAGTGCTACGACGATGTGGCCGCCCTCAAGGAATCGGGTAAGCTCTTCGCTCCCGACACCTTTGAGCCCATGGCGGGGCATCTCAAGGCCAAGACCTCGGGGGTGATCAAGGCGCTCTGCCTCCACATCGCCCACACCTGCAACCTCAACTGCTCCTACTGCTTCGCCAGCCAGGGCAAGTACCACGGCGAGCGTGGGGTCATGTCCTTTGAGGTGGGCAAGCAGGCGCTGGACTTCCTCATCGCCAATTCCGGAAGCCGCCGCAATCTGGAGGTGGACTTCTTCGGCGGTGAGCCGCTGGTGAACTTCCAAGTGGTCAAGGATCTGGTAGCCTACGCCCGCAGCATCGAGAAGCAGCACGGCAAGAACTTCCGCTTCACCCTGACCACCAACGGCCTGCTCATCGACGACGACGTCATCGAATTCGCCAACCGCGAGTGCCACAACGTGGTGCTGTCTCTGGACGGCCGCAAGGAGATCCACGACCGCTTCCGCGTAGACTACGCGGGCAACGGCTCCTTTGATCGCATCGTGCCCAAGTTCCAGCAGCTCGTCAAGGCGCGGAACGGCCAGGGCTACTACATGCGCGGCACCTTCACCCACGCCAACCCCGACTTCCTCAAGGACATTCAGGTCATGCTGGATCTGGGCTTCAACGAGCTGTCCATGGAGCCTGTGGTCACCGCTCCCGACGACCCTTCTGCCCTCACCGAGGAGGACAAGGCCATCGTCATGGAGCAGTACGAGAAGCTGGCCATGCTCATGCTGGACAAGGACAAGGAAGGCAAGCCCTTCACCTTCTACCACTACATGATCGATCTGACGGGCGGTCCCTGCATCTACAAACGCATTTCGGGCTGTGGCTCGGGCACCGGGTACATGGCGGTCACCCCCTGGGGCGACCTTTATCCCTGCCACCAGTTCGTGGGCGAGGAGAAGTTCAAGCTGGGCGACGTCTGGAAGGGTGTGGATAACACCGAGATCCAGAACGAGTTCCTGGATTGCAACGTCTACGCCCGTCCCGAGTGCCGCGACTGCTGGGCTCGTCTTTACTGCTCGGGCGGTTGCGCCGCTAACGCCTACCACGCCACGGGATCCGTCAAGGGCGTCTACAAATACGGCTGCGACCTCTTCCGCAAGCGCATGGAGTGCGCCATCATGGTGGCCATCGCGCGGCAGTTGGGGGAATAAGAGAGCGCAAGGGGCTTTGCCCCTTGACCCCACCAAAACCCTTTTTGGAAAAAGGGTTTTGGAATCCCAAAAACTTCTAACGAACAAAACATAACAGAAAGGAATCCCGAGGGGATACAGGTCTGACAACATGAAGATGACGACACCCATACGGGATTTCGTGGAGCGGTACGTGGAAAGCGATTCCATGCGCTTGCACATGCCGGGGCACAAGGGAGCTGCCCTGCTTGGATTTGAGGCTTACGACATCACCGAGGTTTCGGGTGCGGACAGTCTCTACGAGGCCGAGGGCATCATCCGCGAGAGCGAGCGCAATGCTTCCCTGCTCTTCGGGTGTCCCACCTACTACTCCACAGAAGGATCGTCCCAGTGCATCCGCGCCATGCTCTACTTGGTGGCGCTCCACGCAAGGGAGCAGGGCATTGACCGTCCTCTCATTCTGGCGGGACGCAACGCCCACAAGACGTTTCTGTCGGCCGTGGCTCTGCTGGATTTGGACGTGGAATGGTTGTTCCCCGAAAACGATTGGGGGTATCTGGCCTGCTTCATCTCCCCCCACAGCTTGGCGGCCGAGCTTACGCGGTTGGATGCCGAGGGCAGACTCCCTGCGGCGGTGTATCTGACCTCCCCCGACTATCTGGGAAACATGGCAGACATTGAGCGCTTGTCGGCGGTATGCCACAGCTTCGGTGTTCTGCTGGTGGTGGACAACGCCCACGGCGCCTACCTGAAGTTCCTGTCTCCCTCCCGCCATCCCATGGACTTGGGCGCAGATCTCTGCTGTGATTCCGCCCACAAGACCCTGCCCGTGCTGACGGGGGGCGCGTACCTGCACATCGGGGCACATCTGCCCATGAGCCTGAAATCCCAGGTCAAGCAGGCTCTTTCCCTGTTCGGCTCCACCAGCCCCTCCTACCTCATTCTGCAATCCCTGGACGTGGCCAATGCGGTCATGGCCGACGAGGATTTTGTCCCTTCCCTGCTGGCGACGGCAAAGCGGTTGGAGGCCTGTCGGATCAAGCTGGCTGCGGGTGGATTGCATCCTCTTCAAAGCGTCGACGGGCCCTTGAAGCTGACGCTGCATACCCAAAGCTACGGTTACACGGGCATCGAGGTGGCCGAATATCTGCGAGAGCACAACATCGAATGCGAGTTTGCCGATCCCGACTATGTGGTTTTGATGGTGACTCCCGCCATCACCGAGGGGGATCTGGAGCGGCTGACCGAGGTTCTGCTGTCGCTCCCCCGCCGCAGTTATATCCACGGCTGTCCCCCGCCCCTGACCCCCCCCGAACGGGTCATGTCCGTCCGAGAGGCTCTGTTCTCCCCCTCCGAGGTGCTTCCCGCGCGGGAATGTGTAGGGCGTGTACTGGCGGCAGCGACGGTGGGGTGCCCTCCCGCGGTGCCCATCGTAGTCAGCGGAGAGCGCATCGACGAGAGCGCGGTGGCCTGCTTTGAATACTATGGAATTGAAACCTGCTGTGTTGTGAAATAGGTAAGTATCCTATAAAAAGCCTTTAAAGCTTCCCAACAATACGATTTTTCCCTGATTCTATTCACCGCAGTCTCACTTCTTGGCACAAGTTTCATCTATATGCTCTTTGCAGAACAAGTCAGTTTTGCAGAGAATCAATTCCTTACATGTAAAGACTGGCACGCTACGGATATGTCATCCGTAGCGTGCCAGTCTTTCGTTGGTTATGGTAAGGGTTAGAATCTCACGACCCGTCATTGAATAGTATGCTTTCGGGGAATCCCGTTTCGATACGCCATCCAAACAGGCATTCCCTATTTTTGCGATTGACTGCCTTTTCAAACCTCATTTTTGAATTTTGTAAAGCAGGATTTTACTTTCGTAACGATTGGGAATGGTCACGGTAAGGCCTTCCTCTGCAAGAATCTTACCCGCCATCTCCACAGTTTCCTTCGTATCTATATCGGTAACGGTATAGATAGCATCGGGAATCAGGCCTTCCAGCACATAGCATGAGGTTACACAATTGGATCCCGCGCGGCGGAAAGCCATCACGATGCCGTCCCCTTCCTCGGGTCTGTCATAGCGATAAGCCGCCCACCCTCCGCGCTCGTAGGACCAGCCTCCGTTCTCCAGAGGGTAGAAATCGCAGGAGAAGAAGTGGCGCAGAGAAGCGTACTCACGGCACCGCTCCGCCATCCAGGCGAAGTTCTCCTCCGTGGGCTCAGGGCGGTCGGGACGATCCGTCCACCACCAGCTTCCCACGTAGCAGGGGGCGTAAGAGCTACGGGTGGCGTAGGTATCACCCATCCTCTTGCACACACCGCCCGAACAAGGCACCAAACGGTTATAGCCGAACATCTGGGTCTGAATGGCATCGGGATCGCAGTTGGGTTCGCAGTAGGCATCGGTGCGCCAAATGGGGATGGCTCTCTGCAAAGTCTCCGCATCGATGCGACGACCGCCCGAGGCGCAGTTGTCGATGACCAGATCGGGGTATCTTACGCGGAGATCGTCCCACAGGCGGTAGAGATTCATGATGTACTTGATCTCGTTCATGCCGCCGCGATCCATCTCGTCGGTGATGCGCCAGGATTGCAGGGGCTCCATGTTGAAGTCTTGACGGTAGCACTTGATATCCAGCTTGTCAATGAAACCGCAGATCATATTGAACAGATACTCCCGCACTTCGTCCTTATCCAGACGGAGGAGGAGATAGAAGCCGTCCAAGGGGTAGAGCCAATCGGGATGCTGTACTGCCAGATCTGTTCCCGGATAAGCCCGCTCAGGCTCTATCCAAAGCAGGAATTCCATTCCCGAATCGTGTACCGTCCGAACCACGTCCAGAAGCCCGTCGGGATGCTCGTCGGGGCGTACCTGCCAGTTGCCCACCTGCTTGTACCAGTCGGCCGCTCCCGGAGTGCCGCCCTTGCCGTACCAGCCGGCGTCGATCCAGTAGTAATTGGCCTTGACGCCATGGTCACGGAACTGATTCAGATGATACAGATGTCGTTCGGTGGTGAGTCCCATACCCTCCAGGGCGAAGGGGAACTGATCGGGCGTAAAGGGGCACAGCTCATTCTTAATGAGGCGTCGGAACCGGTTGCTTCCCTGCACGCGGGTACCCTCATACTCCATCAGCAGGATGGAGGAGGTACGGATGCGCTCACCGGGGTGGAGCTTGAAGGCGGTATAGTCCAATCCCGTTTTCATCTCCAACGTATCGCCCTGGGTATGGGCGAAGGTGGCACGCCATTGACCCGACCAGCCGATGGCGGCGATCAGTCCGTGATTTTCGGCATAAAACTCAAAAAAGGGCATCTGACCGCTGGAAGAACGGCCACCCAAGGGATGGAAGCTACGGGACATATTCAGAGACAGGTTGGTCTCGTGAACCTTGCATTCCTCGGAAACTCTGTCGGCGTGGAGATAGGCCTCATAGCCGGCACAACCATCGGTATCGTACAGAGACAGGGATGGTATTCTACCTGAACCGTTCGCAAAACACCATGTGGCGTCACAGTCCAAGATATCGCTGATCAGACCGCTGTCGTGCTCACCCTTGTTTTCGAACCACAGCATCCACTTGATCGCGTTGTAGGCAGGGTACTCCTGCACGTGAAGCTCGATGCAAAGCCCGTCAGCAAGCTCATACAGTCGGCCGTAGTCGGTAGGCGTTATCTTGGCATCCTCCAAATGAAAAGGCTTTCGGTTGTATTGAAACGAAAAACGTGGAATCAAGTTCATAATCATTTTCCTTTCTGTACGATATACATGCTCCGTAGGACTCAGCATGACGGTACCATTATTATAAATGACCATTTGCATCTTGTCAAGTAAATGAGACAAAAAGGCAGAAAATACAGACTAAAATACACAAGTTGTTTATGCATGCTTGACAAGGGGCAGGACATCATGCTATAATTTATGAGTAAAAGCAACTATAAAATCGATAGTAAGGAAGGATACATCCATGGGAAAACGACTCCTGTTTGTCACGATAGGTCTCTTGAATCTACTTCTCTTTTCTACTGCCTGCGGATCGGGTGGATTCAATAAAGTGGATAGCCTCACCGTACCCAATACAGTTCTGCCCTCCGAAACCAAAGCAGAACCCATTGTTTCCGAGAGCGAGTCCGAAGCGCAATCTCCCTACCTGATCCCCGATCCCACTCGTATCGATCTCTCCACATTCAGCCAAAACCTGTTCAAGGCATCCTTCTCCCGCGGAAATTGTGCCTATCCTGAGCTTAGCAATGGCGGCGTGCAATTCATCGGGCGAAGCGAGTCCCGCGATCCATGGGTATTCTGGAATGTCAGCAGTATGTATGAAGCTGCAGGATACCCCCTGTCCACCGACGGTGAAACTTACGTTCCCTTCACTCCCGACGAGAAAAAAGTCATTGTATTCAAGCTGCAGGCTGAGTGGGGCGGGGCCTTTGAGATGTTCTATGCCACCGAGAACCGCACGTCCGCCAAGTCGGATTATTCGCTGACAGAGATCTACGGCGGCGATTCGGAGTTCTTGGGTGAGCGGGTCTGGCAATACGTCATTTTTGAAGCCAACGACACCACCAAGGGATGGACAACCCGATTCAACGACGGTTTCCGTCTGGACTACACGAATTTCCTGGATAAAGACGACACGGTTCTTGTGGAACAGATCGCATTCTGCGCCGACCGCGCTGAGGCCGAAGCGTATATCGCCGCCGACAGCGGTGAGATTCCAACGCCGCCCGCCGTCGAGGCCGGGTACTACGTCTGCCTGTACGAGGATCGCCTGCATATTCCCAAGGACAATGTACGGGGCAGTGTGCTGGATTCTTTGGAGGAAGCCATTGAGCGCTGCGACAAATACAAACAGTACGGATACCGCGTTGCCAACGAAAAGGGAGAAATCCTGTATACGCCGTATTCCCTGCTCCAATGCAATCTTCTCCGCGAAGGCAACTACGTGACTACCTACGCACGGGAAGAAAAATTCAAGTACGGCGATTCCTGTACCAATCCCGGTATCAATCACCGCCCTCACCGCACCAGCTGTGACCGCCTCGTGGACTGGATTTTGTATCGCGCGGGATTTACAGATCAGCCTCTTGTGCAAGGTTTCGTAGTCGAGAATCTGCATCCGTGGTTACAGAAGATAGGCTTTGAAAGAATCACTCGCATGGAGGATCTCCGTGCAGGAGATATCGTTTTCGTCAATCCTGCAGCCGACGGCGGCCCCACGCACGTGTACATGATGGCCTCAGATGCCGACAACGGTCATTCGTTGCGCTACGATCACGGATCTGATAGCCGTATCATGTCCCGCCAACCATCCTCTGAACCAATCAGTTACGGAAACGCCCCCTTCCTGTTCGCCTATCGTCCCGTAGCTACCGAAGAAAACAATATCTTTTATTCAGAACAATACGCCGAGTAATCCGACAATTTCACCGGTATATCCGTATAGAATGAGCATTAACAGCAAAACCCGAAAGCCACACACGGCTTTCGGGTTTTTGACATATGGGCGGAAGAATCACCCTGTCCAAACAGAGTCCATGACTCCCATTACTTTTTCTTGGGCACGAACATGCGGAAATCGAACTGTCTCGGCACGTCGATATCGGCATCCTCTAAGGTTTTACCCTCGGCGGATGCTTTCGCCTTTTGAATTTCCATGTACAGGGCAGTAAGGGAAATCTCGCCCTCCCGGATATCGGTCACCGACAAACCACCGTCACAAAGCAAAATCGTCTCGGCCGCAGAAATATTGCCTGTGCGGAGCAGGGCGAAAGCGTAGGTCATGGCCACGCGGCCATCCGCTTGGACGTTGGCGGGGGCGGATTCATAAGCCTTGATGATCTCGTCGTGCTTCCCTGCGCGAAGGGCGAGGGCGAGAGACTGGCGTGCCAAGGACACGTCAGAGGGCAGAAGTCGGTAAGCTTCCAGCGCCGTATCGGCGGCGGTGGAGATATCCCCCTTCATGCGATGAATCTGCGCCTTGAGGAACAGAGCAATGGGGGTGACGGCAAAAGTCATGGCCTCGGTCAGCGCCTCATCGGCATCGCGGAGATTGCGCTCGGCCATATAGACGGCGGCGAGATGGAGGTACTTTTCGTGGCAAGGGGAGGATTTCTCCAGCAAATTTGTCCATTCCTTTTGGAGCATCCAGGAAACAGGGGGCAGGGTCTTGTCGCCATCCTGCACCATAGTTCCATTTTCCATGAGAGAGAGCCACGGGGTCTGCTCGTCGGTCAACTCACCGAAGTCCAGATGGACGCAGACGGGAGTCTCACCGTTCTTTTCGCGGCGGAGGTTTTCCAGTTTACCCCAAGCGGAGCCGTAGCAGATCTGCTTCTTTGCGGGAGACAGAGCCATGGGCTTGGTGGCGGCCAGCATATCCTCCAGCTTGGCTTCGGGGATGAGGGCTTCCAACCTCTCTCCTACCTCGGCGCGGCAGTCTGCCCAGTCGCCGTGTACCTTATCGGGGTCGGCGGTAACGGCGCCGAAAGCCTCCAGCCACTCCCATGCGGTCTTGGGAGGCATGGGGAGACACTCGTACTGAGTGTGGGCAACGCCCGCCTGGATCTCCACGTAGCGGCCGTCGTGATCGTCCTGCGTGAGGAACTCCTGCCAGCGTCTACCACCTTCGCCCTGTCCCCAGACGAAGAGCTTGCGGCCCTGCAGACGAGGAGTGGAGGTTTGGAAAAAGCCATAACCCTCACGGTCGATGTAGGCTGTGTATTTGCGGTTCTCCTTGGGGATCTTCCAGAAGTAGTCAATGGCTACGGGGTTGTTGGAGGGATAAGTAATGTTGATACCGCGGTCGTAGGGAACGGGATTCTTGCCCACCATGCCGTCGCGGTTGTTATAGGTCTCGGTGGCGTCGATGACGTCGCGGGCTTCGGGATTCTCACGGACGGCCATATTCGTCCACCAGTACATGGGGACGGTGTCGGCGGTAGGATTGACGATGCGCATACGGCCAAAGAGCTGTTTGGAGTCCTCGGGGAGGAAGAAATCCATCTGGTACACGCAGGCGCGGATGCGCTCATACTCGTACATACGGAGTACGGGGGTACCGTCCTCCAGCGCGGTTTCGGCGGCGTGGATGCGGGAGCAGGTGAAGGGATGGTGCCCCACCATACCGCAGTTGAACTCGATACCGCCCGCCAGCCAGGCGTTGCGGACAGCCAGGTTACAAGGGCGCACCACGGGATTATCGTAGAGCAGGTGCTTCCCTGCTACCTTGTCGTAGAGCGACCACAGGCGGCCGCCCAGCTCGGGGAGGAACAGGGCTTTCAGGTATTGATTCTCCAACACCACACCGATGTAGGGTGTCAGCTCTTCGGAGCGGTCGTAGAGATCCTGCATGCGGTAGGGGAAGATGGAGGGGAGGAAGCCGTAGCCTACGAACAGCTCGTCGTCTTCGTCCAGGGCGGAGCGGGTCAGTCCTTGGACGTTGGACATCTCGTAGAGGGAGGGGAGGGTGGATTCGCCGTTAAATTTGGCGGAGGGGAGGAGAACTTCGCATACGGTGAGAGACATAAGGGGTGCTCCTTTCTGTTTTGGTATGGGAATCGGTTAGTCTAAAACCTGTTGATAGACTTCGTTTTTCGGCACGCCTCGATCCTTGGCGGCGGCCTTGATGGCGTCCTTTTTGGTCATGCCCTGCTCCACATAGTGGGCTACGTGGTCGGGAATACTCATATTCGTCCAGAAGGCTTCGGAAGTAGTGCTTCCCTCGCCTGCGCCCTCCACAACGAGAACGTATTCCCCGCGGGGGGCGTTCTCCTCATAGTAGGCAACCGCTTCGGCAAGGGTCAGGCGCAGAACCTCCTCGTTGAGCTTGGTGAGCTCTCTACAGAGGGAGATGCGGCGGTCGTCACCAAAGGCATCGCGGAAGTCGGAAAGGGTTGTCTTGAGTTTATGAGGGGCTTCGTGGAAGATCATGGTGCGGGGCTCGTTTTTGAGGGAGTCCAGATGCTTCTTGCGGTCGGATTTGTTCACCGACAGGAAGCCCTCGAAGGTGAAGCGTCCCGTGGGCAGTCCCGACAGGGTCAAGGCGGTGATGCCCGCGCAACAGCCGGGAATGGAGGTGACGGTTATTCCCTTTTCAGCGCAGAGGGCCACCAGATCCTCGCCGGGATCGGAGATGGCGGGGGTGCCCGCATCGGTGACCAGAGCGCAGGATTCCCCGGCCTGCAGGCGGGCGCAGATCTGCTCACCGCGCTCCCGCTTGTTATGCTCGTGGTAGGAGACCAGAGGCTTTTGAATTTGCAGGTAAGACAGAAGATGCCCCGTATTGCGGGTATCCTCGGCGGCGATGAAGTCCACCTCGGTAAGCACTTTGACGGCTCGCTCGGAAAGATCGGCCAGATTTCCGATGGGGGTGGCAACGAGGTAGAGGGTGGAGGGCATGATCTGATTTTTTTCAGAAATGGGCATGGATTTGCTCCTTCCGTATACGGTCTTGCACCGCTCGGGAACACGGCGCATAGTATGAAAAAAAGATGTTATCCATATTGTACCACAAAGGAGGAAATATGTCAATCAAAATTTTCATTGATCAGGGACATAATCCCGTAAATCCCAACGCGGGGGCAGAGGGAAACGGGCTCCGCGAGCAGGATCTGGTATACACCATCGGTCAGCGGCTGGCGGATCTTCTGCGGGCGAACCCCGATTATGAGGTACGGCTGTCCCGTCCCACGAGAGAGTCCCAGCTGGGAACCTCCACGGGCACCAGCCTGTCGGCGCGGGTCAACGAGGCCAATCGGTGGGGCGCGGACTACTTCATCAGCCTACATACCAACGCGGCGTCCTCCCCTTCTGCCAGCGGTTCGGAGGCCTACGTGTACGATCGGAATTCCCGCGCCTTTGGATTCGCCAGCGATATTCTGACGAATCTGACCGACGTAACGGGGCTTCGTGACCGTGGGGTGGCTTCGCGGCCGGGGCTGTACGTTCTGCGAAAAACGCAGATGCCCGCGACCCTTGTGGAGCTGGGCTTCATCACCAACCCCGGCGATGCTACCCTCATGCGGGACAATCCCGGACTCTTTGCCGAAGGCATCTACCGCGGAATTCGGGAATATACGGGTGTGTAATGCAAATTTGGGTTGCAGGGCAGGGGTTTCACCCCTGCACCCCACCAAGAACCTTTTTGAAAAAAGGTTCTTG
>JAZRIF010000142.1:0-3226 GCA_045645165.1 Eubacteriales bacterium | reverse complement strand
GAGACGCGCGCCTCCAGGGCGGCCATGCTGTCGTCGGCCACCACCTTACCCTCGGAGAGGATGACAACGTGGTCGCACAGCTCGGAGATCTCGGACAGGATATGGCTGGACACAATGACGGTCAGCTTCTCACCCAGCTTGCGGATGAGGGCGCGGATCTCGGTAAGCTGCTTGGGGTCAAGACCCACGGTGGGCTCGTCCAGGATGATGATATCGGGGGTACCCAGCATGGTCTGGGCAATACCAACTCTCTGGCGGTAGCCCTTGGAGAGGTTGCGGATAAGACGATCCTTCACAGGGATCAGATCCGTGACGGTCATGGCCTCCTTCACCTGGCGGTCAATGAGCTCGTCCTTGACACCCTTAGCCTCAGCCACAAAGCAGAGGTACTCGAAGGGAGTCATGTCGCCGAACAGCGGAGGCTGCTCGGGCAGATAGCCGATCTGGCGCTTGGCCTCGATGGGCTGGTCGCAGATGTCGTAGCCGTTGATGAGCACGGTGCCATCGGTGGGGGAAAGACACCCGGCGATGATGTTCATGGTGGTGGATTTGCCTGCGCCGTTGGGGCCCAGGAGGCCGTAGATACGGCCGTTACGAATCTTGAAACTGACGTTATCTACAGCGGTGTGAGCGCCATATTTTTTGGTCAGGCCTTTTACTTCGATCAAGAGTTTGTCCTCCTGTAATGCAAGGTTTTGTGTATACCTATATTATATATCATAACCCCCGCGGGTGTCAAGGGGATGAAGGGATTTTGAGGAGTTTCTGAAAAAAGTTTACAGGATGGCGGTGGGAGGAAGGGTTGTATCGGCTCAATTTCAAATTTGGGTTTATCGAAGGGGGTTTGCCCCCTCCCCCCCCACCAAAGGGACTTTTGAAAAAGTCCCTTTGGAATCTTCAAAACTTTCAAAAACATTGATAAATAACCCTTTGTGAAAGTTTTTGAGAGTCCAGAACCCTTTTTTCAAAAAGGGTTCTGGTGGGGTGCAGGGGTAAAACCCCTGCCCTATAAACCCCAATTTCACTCCCGTCAAAACTTTTTCTTCAAACTTTTTTTAAATCCCTCGTTCACGCATTGACATATATTGGATTTTGTGATATAATAACAATGAATCATCATATTCACCGAAAGGAATTGGAACACATGATGACAAAATCGGTCAAAATAACCGAGATCAGCACTTCCATTCGCGAGGAGAACGACAACATCGACCAAAAGATCGTCCCCGATACGCCCCTTCCCTTCCCGCGCCGCTCGCTGGACGAGTTCCTCTTCCATGAGGGTACCGCCCGCCACGCCTACACCTACCTCGGTGCGCACGCCGAAACCGATCCCGACGGCAACGAACGCGTTGTTTTCCGTGTCTGGGCTCCCCACGCACAGTTCGTGGCGGTCGTAGGCTCCTTTACCGACTGGGAGCGCGGCATCCCCCTGGAACGCATTACCCAAAGCGGCATTTTCATGCTCTCCCTCCCCGGTGATCAGGTTCCCGACGGCTCGGTGTATAAGTACCGCATCGTGGCCGCCGACGGCCGTGTGCTTCTCCACGCCGACCCCTACGGTCAGGCCATGGAATGCCCCCCCGAGACCGCCACCCGCTTCTTCCGCCCCAAGCCCTTTTCATGGCACGACGGAGGCTGGCTGAAGCAAAGAAAGAGCCGCGCCGCAAGCGGCCGCAAATACCCCATGAACATCTATGAGGTTCATGCCGGCTCCTGGAAATACGGTGCTGACGGCAAGCCTCTTTCCTACCGTGAGCTGGCCGACGAGCTGGCTCCCTATCTCAAGCAAATGGGCTTTACCCACGTGGAGCTTCTCCCCGTTATGGAGCATCCCTTCGGCGGCTCCTGGGGCTATCAGGTCTGTGGCTACTACGCCCCCACCGCCCGCTACGGCGACCCCGACGACTTCCGCGCCTTTGTGGACATCATGCATAACGCAGGCATCGGCGTCATTCTGGACTGGGTGCCCGCCCACTTCCCCAAGGACGCTCACGGCCTCTACCGCTTTGACGGACAACCCCTCTACGAGTACGAGGATCCCACCAGGCAGGAAAACCGCGGCTGGGGCACCTGTTGCTTCGACGTGGGGCGAAGCGAGGTCATCTCCTTCCTCATGTCCAATGCCTACTACTGGGTGGAGGAATTCCACGCCGACGGACTTCGTGTGGATGCGGTGGCGTCCATGCTCTACCTGAGCTACGACCGCCAGCCTTGGGAATGGCACCCCAACAAAAACGGCAGCTACGAGAATCTGGAGGCCGTTGCCTTCTTCCGTCTGCTCAACGAGAGTCTGCGGGAGGATCACCCCGACGTCATGACCATCGCCGAGGAGTCCACCATGTGGCCCCACATCACGGATTTCTCCGAAAACGGTCTGGGCTTCACCTACAAGTGGAACATGGGCTGGATGAACGACACCCTGCGCTACGTCAAGGAAGACCCCATCTTCCGCAAGCACAGCCACGGACTCCTGACCCACATTCCCTCCTACGCCTTTATCGAAAACTACGTCCTGCCCATCTCCCACGACGAGGTGGTACACCTCAAAAAATCCTTCCTGGATAAGATGCCCGGCGACTACTGGCAGAAATTTGCCGGTGCCCGCACCTTCGCCGCCTGGATGATGACACTCCCCGGCGCCAAGCTCTGGTTCATGGGCTGTGAGATCGGCCAGTTCGCGGAGTGGAGCGAGGAGAGACAGCTGGATTGGTATCTTCTGGATCATGAGGCCCACGCCAAACTCCAGCACTACTTCGCCGCCCTGAATAACCTCTACCTCACTACCCCCGCCCTGTGGGACGAGTACACCGACGTACCCGAGAAATCCTTCGAGTGGCTGGAGGCCTACAACGCCGAGCAGAGCATCATCGCGTACCGCCGCGTATCCCGCGAGGGTAAGGACGTCACCGTGATCCTCAACTTCACCCCCGTGGCTCACGTGGATCACAACATCAACGTCCCCCTGCCCGGAAAATACCGCGAGATCTTCAATTCCGACGATCCGAGGTACGGTGGCAGCGGCGTCCTGAACACCGGCACCATGGAGGCCTTCCCCGTGGAGGGCAACTTCCTCCACCGCGTCCGCGTCAACGTCCCGCCTATGGGTATAACCGTGCTGGAGCGGATCGACGATAAGAACGAGGGGCTCTGCCCCTGAACCCCCGCAAGGGCTCTGCCCTTGGCCCGCCGGGGGGCGCGCTTCGGAAACGGTGTTGGCGGTTCC
>JAZRIF010000141.1:0-7347 GCA_045645165.1 Eubacteriales bacterium | reverse complement strand
TCCGCCTCTCCCTTCCCGAGACGGCGGCCGATCCTGCGGTGTACACGGCGCTCATCAAGGAATACCACAGTCTGACCCCGCTGGTGGAGGCGTACCGTCTCTACCGTGGGCTGGAGGACGCCCGCGCCGAGGCTCTGGAGCTGGCGGATCTGGGGGATGACCCCGAGCTGCGCGCTCTGGCCGAGGACGAGGCCGAAATGCTCAAGGGCAAGATCTCCGAGGCTGCCGATGAGCTGCAGAGGTTGCTGATCCCCAAGGATCCCGAGGACGATTGCTCCGTCATCATGGAGCTTCGTGCGGGGACGGGAGGTGAGGAGGCTGCGCTGTTCGCCGCCGATCTTTTCCGCATGTACAGCATGTACGCCCAGAGCAATGGGTTCAAAGTCAACGTGACCTCGGCCACCGAGACCGAGCTGGGGGGATTCCGCGAGGTGACCGTCCTCATCGAGGGCAAGGGCGCCTACTCCCGCTTCAAGTTCGAGTCGGGCGTTCACCGCGTGCAAAGAGTCCCCGCCACCGAATCCCAAGGCCGCATTCAGACCTCCGCCGCCACCGTGGCGGTGCTTCCCGAGGTCAAGGACGTGGAGATCGAGATCAAGGAATCCGATCTGATCTACGAATCCTGCAAGTCCAGCGGCGCGGGCGGTCAGCATATCAACAAGACCGAATCTGCGGTACGGCTGACCCACAAGCCCACGGGCATTGTCATCGAGTGCCAGCAGGAGCGCTCCCAGTTCCAGAACAAAGACAAGGCGCTGGAAATGCTCAAGGCCAAGCTCTACCACATCAAGAAGACCGAACAGGACGAGGCAAGAGCCTCCGCCCGCAAGTCGCAGGTGGGGTCGGGCGACCGCAGCGAGAAGATCCGCACCTACAACTACCCCCAGTCCCGCGTCACCGACCACCGCATCGGGCTGTCCATCTTCGATCTGGACGGCTTCATGAACGGTAATATCGGACAAATGATCGAAGCGCTGACCGCCGCGGACACCGCCGAAAAATTAAAGCAACAGGATACGGAATGACCATGCAAACCAAAGTTATCAAGATCACAGATCCCCAGGAGGCGGTGTCCGCCCTCCGCGAAGCCTCCCGAATCCTCCGCGACGGGGGCCTTGTGGTCTTCCCCACCGAGACGGTGTACGGACTGGGCGGCAACGGTCTGGATGCCGAGGCGGCCATGAAGATCTATGCCGCCAAGGGACGGCCTTCCGACAACCCCCTCATCATCCACGTGGCGAAACCCGAAGACGCTTACCTCTATACGGTAGCCGACGAGGTGACCAAGCCCCTCTACGAAGCACTGGCCAAGGCCTTCATGCCGGGGCCTCTGACCGTCATCCTCCCCAAGCGGGACTGCGTTCCCTACTCCACCACAGGTGGGCTGGACACGGTGGCGGTACGCTGCCCCTCCCATCCCGTAGCCCACGCCCTCATTGAGGCGGCAGGAGTACCCGTGGCGGCCCCCTCGGCCAACCTGTCGGGCAAGCCCTCCCCCACCTGCGCTGCTCACGTCATCGACGACCTGTCGGGACGGGTGGAGATCATCATCGACGGCGGGGAGTGCGACATCGGGCTGGAGTCCACCATCGTCAAGATCGACCGCGACGAATCGGGGGCATATCTGACCCTGCTCCGCCCCGGCGGGATTACCTACGACGCCCTGACCTGCGTCTGCGACCGCGTGGAGATCGCCCGCGCGGTGTCGGAACAGCTAGCTAAAGACGAGAAGCCTCTCTCCCCCGGCATGAAGTACCGCCATTACGCCCCTACGGCGCCTCTGGTGCTCTTGGACGGCGAGGCAGAGGATGTGCTGGCCTACCTGCAAAAGGCTCAGGAAAACGAAATTTGCGCCATTCTGTGCTACGATGAGGAGGTTCCCTTCCTCAAGAATGAACGTTTGCTTCCCGTGGGCAAGCGAGCTGACGTGGAGGCACACGCAAAATCTCTTTTCGCCCTTCTCCGCGAGGCTGATGGAACCGATGCCGAAATCATATACGCCCACTTGCCCGACAAGAGCGGCTTGGGGCTTGCCCTCTACAACCGCATGATCCGCGCCGCGGCGCATACCGTAAAAAAGGTTTAACACACCGTATACTTTGAGTTGAAAAATATAGAAATAGGATAATAGATTATGGCAAAGAAGAAGAAAGCACCTGTGATTGAGGAACTCCCACCCGCGCCCATACGGTATCAGCCCATCACCGAGACCCTGGAGACCAACTACATGCCCTACGTCATGACGGTTATTGTCTCCCGCGCCATTCCCGAGATCGACGGCTTCAAGCCCTCCCACAGAAAGCTCCTGTACACCATGTACAAGATGGGACTCATGAACGGCCCCCGTGTGAAATCCGCCACCATTGCGGGTCGGACCATGGCCATTCACCCCCACGGTGATGCGGGTATCTACGAGACCATGGTGCGCTTGACTCGGGACTACGAGGCTCTGCTCCATCCCTTCGTGGACTCCAAGGGCGCATTCGGTAAGCAGTACTCCTCCAACATGAAGGCCTCCGCTCCCCGTTACACCGAGGCGCGGCTGGATCCCTTCTGCTCCGAGATCTTCAAGGGCATCGATAAGGACGCCGTGGACATGGTGGACAACTACGATGGCACCATGGTGGAGCCCATCCTTCTCCCCACCACCTTCCCCAACGTCCTGGTGACCCCCAACATGGGTATCGCGGTCGGTATGGCCTCCAACATCTGTCCCTTCAATCTGTCTGAAATCTGCGACGGCACCATTGCCATGCTCAAGCGCCCCGGCATTACCACCGAACGGCTCATGGAGCTCATCAAGGGTCCCGACTTCCCCGGCGGCGGATTGCTCATTTACGATCAGGCGCAGATGCGGCAGGTCTTTGAAACGGGCGTGGGTCCCATTCGTCTGCGGGCGCGCTACAGCTACGACAAGGAAGCCAACTGCATCGACATCCTGCAGATCCCCTACTCCACCACCATCGAGCAGATCATCGACAAGATCGCGGATCTGGTCAAGTCGGGCTCCCTCAAGGAAATCACCGACTTCCGCGATGAGATCGACATTTCGGGCTTTAAGCTCACTCTGGATCTCCGCCGCGGCGTAGACCCCGACAAGCTCATGACCAAGCTCTTCAAGGTCACTCCCCTGGAGGACAGCTTCAAGTGCAACTTCAACGTGCTGATCGACTCTGCCCCCCGTCAGATGGGCATTGCCGAAATTCTCCGTGAGTGGATCTTCTTCCGTATGGGCTGTGTCCGCCGCGAGCTGACCTACGATTTGGGCAAGAAGCGGGACAAGCTCCACCTGCTGGAGGCGCTGGCCAAGGTGCTTCTGGACATCGACCTGGCCATCAAGATCATCCGCAAGACCGAAAAGGAGGAGGAGGTCATTCCCTCCCTGATGAAGGGCTTCACCATCGACGAGGTACAGGCCAACTACATCGCCGAGATCAAGCTCCGCCACCTTAACCGCGAGTACATCCTCAACCGCATTGCCGAGATGGAGAACCTCCGCCGCGAGATCGCCGAGCTGGAGGCCATTCTGGGCGACGACCTCAAGATCAAGGCCTACATCGCCGCTCAGCTCACCGAGATCAAGAAAAAGTACGGCAAGCCCCGCATGACCCAGATCATGGATGCGGACGAGGTCAAGGTCTACAACGAGGAGGAGAGCGTGGAGAACTATCCCGTCAAGCTCCTGTTCACCCGCGACGGTTACTTCAAGAAGATTGCCATTACCCCCCGTACCCAGTTCTCCCTGGAGGATCAGAAGCTCAAGGATGGAGACGAGGTTGTGCAGGTGATGGACGCCGAAAACAAGGACAGTCTGGTATTCTTTACCGACAAGTGCCAGGTATACCGCGCCGCGATCAACGATTTTGAAGCGCTGAAAACGGCCTCCATGCCGGATTTCGTCGCCACCAAGCTGAAGATGGACGACGGCGAACGCCCCATCTTTATGGAAATCCGCAATGACTATCCCGAGGGGGAGAACTACGTGTTCCTCTTTGCCAACGGCAAGGGCGTGCGCGTACCTGTAACCGCCTACGTGACCAAGGGTACCCGCCGCAAGCTGACGGGCGCCTACTCGGATGCTTCCCCGCTGGTGGCGGTTTTGCGGGACACCGACAAGCAGCCCACCGACATCCTGATGATCTCCTCGGCGGATCGCGCCATTCTCATCAAGTCCTCGCTGATCCCTGTCAAGACCACCCGTACCTCGGGCGGCGTACAGCTTCTTACCGTCAAGAAGGGACAGGCCGTCGTCAAGGCTTTGTCCGACTTCGGAGACAACTACCAGAACGTCAAATCTTACCGCAAGCTCAAGATCCCCGCAACGGGCACGCTGCTTGAGGAAAAGAATATTGAGATCCAACAAATTAAAATCGACACATAAAAGGAGTTTTCCATCATGAACACCAACAAGCAAAAGCTCATCGCCCGCGTTATGGCTATCGTTCTCAGCGTTCTTATGCTGGGTTCCGGTCTGACTATGATCATTACCATGATCATTGACCTGCTGGCCAAGTAAAATTTTCGGACAACACATATCAAAAGACGGGCGTTTGTCCCGTCTTTTGGTGTATCTGGCCATGCACAAAATTGCCTGACGGGGCATAACATGAAGTTATGCGGGAATGGCAAATTGCAGTTTATAGGGGAGCGGGAGGGCGCCCGGGGGAAAAATTCTTGAAAGAAGTTTTTTCCCCGGCCCCTTTTCATGAACTTTCAAAAAATTATTGATAAATAATCCTTTTTAAAAGTTTTGAGGATTCTTAAGGAACTTTTTCAAAAGTTCCTTAAGCGGGGTGCAGGGGCAGAGCCCCTGCCCGACAAACCCAAATTTGAAGCTCCCGGTTGTAAACCTCCCCGTTTCGGGAAATACTATAAGAATCAAACAAAGGACAAAGTCTATGACCATCCACATCTCCTCAGAATATGACGGACGGCTTCTCCGCTCCTACCTGAAGCTGACATTGGGGCTCTCCACCGCCGTGCTGGCGAAACTAAAAAACCACGAGCGCGGCATCCTCATCAACGGTGAGCGGGTCACGGTGCGCTACGTCCTCCGCGCGGGGGATATTCTGGAGATCCAGGATCGGGACACCCCTGAAACCGCCACCGAGCACGTCATTCCCTGCGAGCTTCCCCTTTCGGTTCTCTACGAGGACGACCACATCATCGCCCTCAATAAGCCTCCCCAGATGCCGACCCATCCCTCCCACGGTCACCTCTGCGACACCCTGGCCAACGCTCTGGCCTTCCGCTACGCCGAGGCTGACGAGCCCTTCGTTTTCCGCCCTTTGGGACGGCTGGATCGCAACACCAGCGGCGTGGTGGTGGCGGGCAAGACCCGCGCCGCCTCGGGATGCCTGGGACGCGCTCTGAAGCACGGAGCGGTGACCAAGCGGTATTTGGCCATTCTGGTCGGTGAAATGCCCGACGACGGCCTTCTGCACGCCCTGGAAGCCCCCCTCTACCATCCCGCCACGGGTGGGATCAAGCGGGCGGTGGGTGACCCCGAAGCCGACGGCGCGGTGTACGCCAAAACTCTGTACCGTGTTCTGGCTGTCGGAAACGGTCACACGCTGGTTCTCTGCCAACCCGTAACGGGGCGCACTCACCAGCTTCGGGTGCATTTTTCCCATCTGGGATTCCCCATTTTGGGGGACGACATATACGGCGAATCCTCTCCGCTGATGGAACGCCATGCTCTCCACGCCCTGTCGTTGTCCTTCCCCATGCCCTTTGCCCGCATGCGGGAGGATGTGGCCGAGGATACCCTGCCCCTTGTGGGGCTTGACCCGATGCTCCCCTTGAATCACCCTACCCCCGACGGCTACCTCCACACCTGGGCGCCGGTGCCCGCGGATATGGCGCGGGTCATAGCCAAGCTTTTCCCCATCGAAACCTTTTCCGCCATCCTGCCCACCGTCGCCGCACTGACCACCCTTGATCTCACCGAAGCCTAACCCCATTCCCCACCGAAAGGACGTATGCATTCGCATGAAAAAGCCCTTCACGAAAAAGAAGCAAGAACCATCAACACCTCCCCCGGAGCCCGCGCCCAAGCCCTGTATTTCGGCCAAGGCGTACGCCGCCCTGTCCCCCGACGAGCAGGCGCTCTACCGCGCCGTAGATCCCCAATACGAGCGCCTGCCCCTGATCTGTTGGATACTCTACGGTCTGGCCGCCGTCTGTGTGATCCTGTACGTGATCATGACCTACAGCGTTGCCTTTGCCGATTGGTTCAACGGGACGGTGAGCGCTGCTCTGCGTACCGTTTTCGCCGCCCTGACTTCCTGGATCCCCTTCTCGGTGGGCGAGATGGTCATCTGGATGATTCCCCTTGCTTTGTTCCTGGTGCTTCGCCACGCCATTCGACGCCGCTGTGACACCTGGCGCACCGCCATGGTCTACGTGGGCATCCTGCTATCGGTGGTGGTGACCCTGTTTTCGGTCTTCGTGCTGAACTTTGCCGCGGGGTATCGGAGCACCCCCCTGGATCAAAAACTGGAGTTGGACAGAGAAAAGGTGTCTGCGGAGGAGCTTTATGACACCGCCACGATCCTCATCGACGCCATCAACCGCGAGACGGCGGAGGTGGATTTCTACAAGGACGATTTCTCCATCATGCCCTACTCCATAAACGACATGAATAACAAGCTGGCGGACGCCTACGAGGTCTTTGCCGCCGAGCATGATTTCATCTCCCACACCCCCAGCCGTGTCAAACCGGTTCTGGCCAGCGAGGTCATGTCCTATATGCACATCACAGGTGTTTACTCCTTCTTTACGGGCGAGGCCAACATCAACGTGAATTTCCCCGACTACACCATTCCCTACACCGCCGCCCACGAGCTGGCTCACCAGCGCGGCGTCGCCCGCGAGGACGAGGCCAATTTTGTGGCCTTCCTGGTCTGCATCGGCTCCGATGACCCCTATATCCGCTACTGCGGCTATCTCAACGCTTACGAGTACGTAGCCAACGCATTGTGGAAGGCCGACAAGGATCTGTACTACAAGGCGGTAGCTCACCTCAACGACGAGGTCAAGGCCGAGATGACCGCCTATAATCGCTTCTACGATAAGTACAAGGAGTCTACCGTCAGTCAGGTGTCGGGTACCATCAACAATTCCTACCTGCAAAGTCAGGGCACGCCGGGTACCAAGAGCTACGGCATGGTGGTGGATCTGACGGTGGCGTACTATAAGAATGCGGGAAAATAACCTCGTATATTTAAATTGAGGTTTATCGGCCAGGGGCTTTGCCCCTGGACCCCACCAAAGAACTTTTTGAAAAAAGTTCTTTGGAATCTCAAAAACTTTCAAAAAGCATTCATAAATAATGATTTTTGAAAG
>JAZRIF010000140.1:0-14987 GCA_045645165.1 Eubacteriales bacterium | reverse complement strand
TCCGAAAGTTAGAAACGCAGAATCCCATTTACCTGCGCAACGCGGCGGAGGGGTTGCTCGCCTACCTTGACGAGCTCTTTGGCAGCGAGCGTATGACCGCCTGCAAGGACGCCATTCGGCGGTTGCAGAGAAACGCATAATTGAAAAGTTAACGACAAATTGATAGTCAGCCCAAAATGGGCAGAAAGGACGGCCGAATCATGGATAACGGTAGACGATTGCGTCTTTTGTGCGCGGCGCTGGTTGCCGCAACTCTGGCACTATCGCTGATCTTGGTTGTGGCCGTATGCAGCCGGGAAGCGGATGAAGGAACGCCCGAGGAAACCACACGCAGAAACTTTTGGGAACTGCTGCCCGACGCGCTTCCTGAGCCGGGAACCTTCAACTGGGAGGATATGACCATCGATTTCCCGCCCATGACGGGAGGGGATGAGTGGTTTACCGATGAGCCGCCCGAGGATACGACACCGGGCGACGAGCCTGTGACATTGGCACCGTGGGAAAGCGGCATGGAGTGGCCGACACTCCCGCCGTCGCTGGAGTCCGATCCCGACCGTGAGTGGCCGACTATTCCGGCGGATTGGGAGACCTTGCCCCAGGAGTGGGTTACGCTGCCTGCGGAGTGGGAGGCCGAGATCGATGCGGATGATATTGCCGATGAATTGGTCGGCGTGTCGGGAAGTCTGGGGATGCCTCAAGGCGCTCTGGGCGCGGGGATCGCGTCACAACTTACCATGATGGAGATCCAGGTGGAGCACGATGATCAGCTGTACCTGAAAATGCAGTCCTTTGGTTCGTTTACCGGCAGTGAATGGGAAACGGCAGATGTCTATTCGCTCAAATTACACGATAAATATTCCGCTCAGTATCTGCCCCATTTGACTATGAACCGCGTGGACCAGGAAAGAGGGTTCTCTTTGTGGATAAATCCCGTGATGGATGCGCGGGTGATCCCGTATTATTTGACAGCCAGTCATGCATCCGGTGAATTCCAGAATAATGATACCATGGCTACAGGGAGCACCGATGCACCGTATACCCTGTTCTATCGGCATTATGCAGCCCATTCCATTGGGGAAGCTGAAGAAAAGGACCACTACGGTTTTATGGAGGAGAACAAGCTCTATACCTTTGAAAGGGGCTATAGAGCCCACGTGTACGGCCGTTATACACATATTGATGAGACTACGGCCGCCTATATGAAACTGATCATAGACGAGCAAGGCTTTGATAAGAATGATCCGTACGTTGTGGAAAAGGTGGCGGAGTACATTCGGAATGCCGCTGTCTATGATCTGAACTACAATCAGAATCTGGATCTGGAGCCCAATGTGGCGTTGGCTTTTTTGGGCGGATATAAAGAGGGCGTTTGCCGTCATTTTGCCACGGCGGCGACTCTCTTGTACCGTGCATTGGGGATCCCTGCCCGCTATACGGTAGGCTTCATGGTGGATGCCAAGGGCGGGGAGATCACGGCTGTCAAGGGTATGGATGCCCATGCCTGGGTAGAGGTTTACGAGGATGGCTTCGGATGGCGGTACGTGGAGGTCACGGGTTCCCCCGCGGGGGAAGAAAAGCCCCCTGAAAAGCCGACTCTGCGGATCAAGCCTGTGTACTTGGAAAAGAAGTACGACGGCGAGCCTTTGCTTCATTCGGGAGACGTGGAGGGGCTTAGTACGTATTTGTCCATGGGGTATACCTATCTGGCGGAGATATCCCACGATGACCTCCTGATCGGCACAACGGTGGCCAAGATCCGCTCCTTTACGCTTCTGGATCCCGATGGACAGGATGTTACGGCAGAGTTTTCCATCTATTTCGGTGAGAATACCATGCGCGTTTACTATGAGACGCTGCTGTTCACCAGCTCGGATGTCACAAAGACCTACGACGGCACGCCCCTGATGGTGGATGAAGTGATCCTGTCGGCGGGGGATTTGCCCGAAGGATTTACGTACGAAGTGCTCCCCGTGGGTGCCCAGACCTCTGTAGGTACAGGTATGGCTTCTTTCAGCATTCGGATCTACGAGGCTAAAGATGGAGGTCTTGGTGAAGACGTCACTGATCACTTCAACATATTCCGCTACTATGGGGCGCTCGTCGTTACACCGGCGACGCTGACCTTAAAGGCGGCGGATGCCGAAAAGGTATACGACGGCACGCCTCTCACAGCGCCCTCGATTGACATGGTTGGTGGCGATCTGGCGGAGGGGGACACCATCGTGGACTATACAGTCGTAGGGTCACGCACCCGTATCGGGCGCTCGGATAACGTCATTACCGACGTAACCATCCGCAATGCCGCGGGAGAAGACGTGACGCGAAACTATATCATCGAAACAGTTGTGGGTACGCTGCGGGTAAAGAGCTCGTAAACGACGGGCTCTTCCGCTTGATTTCTTGGAGGTTCTATGCAGTACGAAAGTTACCACGGTAAAGTGAAGAAGGTGGCGGCGTTCTTGGGGAAGGTATATGCCCGTCGGCTGCTCATTCTGATCTCCCTTGCTGTGCTGACCCTGGTCGTGTCGGCCATGGTGGCGGCTAAGGGCTTTATCGTCATGGAAACCAAGTGTCCTGCGGAGCAGGTGTACGGAGATAAGCAGGGATACCGCGCGTACGCTTTTTTGGGCAGAGTGACCTATGAGTACTGCGAGCAGGGAAGTGACGAATGGCACACCGAAAAACCCGTTTTCCCCGGGCACTATCGGGTCCGAGCCATGTGTATGTCGGCGTTCGGGGAGCCCCGCTACGGCGGCACTTACGACTATACCATCCTCCCCCGTGAGATCACGCCTACGGTTTCGGACAAGCGGATCACCTACGGGGAGGAACCGAAGATCTCGGTGAATCTGGCCAAGGGGGATACCTGGACGTATCGTCTTCGGTATGAAAGCTTTGAATCCACCGTTACCCGCGTGTGGGTAGATGCCGATTCCATATCTGTGACCAATGAGAATGGGGAGGATCGCCAGGCGTGCTACATCGTTACGGACACGCCGAGGACTGAACTGCGGTTCAATCTCCGTCCCCTGCAGATCACGGTGCAGGATTCCTCCAAGGTCTATGATGACCGACGCCTCAGCTTTGACGGCTACGAGGTGAAGGAAGGAACGCTGGCGGCGGGGGATGAGCTGATGGCTGTGTTCAGCGCGTCCATCACCGACGTGGGCAGTATAGAGAACAGCCCCCGACTGCGCATTTTCCGCAGCAACGGTATTGAGGTGACACATCTGTACGATATGCGGGTGCAGGCGGGAACGCTGACCGTGGAGCAACGCCCTCTGATCATTCGTACCGGTTCAGTTACCTACAAGTATACGGGCTATGAATTAGACTATCCGAAGTATACCCTGGATCCCTCTACCACGACCGCCTCGGGTCATTATTTGGAGGTGACGAGCACGACCTCTCTGTTGGATTGCGGATCGGTGGATAACGTGCTTGCCTTTAAAATTCGAAATGCGAACGGCGTGAATGAGACATCCAACTATGCGTTGTTCGTGGAAGCGGGAACGCTGCAGATATCTCCCCGCCAGGTGACGGTGCGTACCGCTGACGGCACCCTCGTCTATAACGGTGAAGCGCAGTCTCTGGAGGATTTTACGGTAGAAAACGGCGTGGGCGATACCGTCCGCGTGACAAAGGCCGTGGGACGTTGTGACGTGGGCAACGGACGCAACGAGCTGACGGTGGGCTTTTTCCGCGGCGAGAAGGACATCAGCTCCAATTATAAGATCTCGTATGAATACGGAACCCTGAAAATTGAGCCCCGTCCCCTTTCGGTTACGACAAACAGCCTGCAGAAAGAGTATGACGGAACTTCTTTGAGGGCGAACGGAAGCGTTGTCATCGCCAAAAGACCATACGGCTTGGTGAAGGGCCATACCATTTCGGTGAAAACGGAGGGCTCGGTGCTCTTTGGCACGGTCGAACACCGCTACGTGGAGGGGAGCGCTCAGATTCGGGATGCCGCCGGAAACGATGTAACCCGCAATTACGATATCTCGGTCTCCGAGGGTACTCTGTCGGTGGTGCCTCGCTCTGTTACGATATCCACAGACGACGCCGAGAAGGTCTATGACGGCGATCCCTTGCGAAAGGGAAGCTACAACATCGAACGAGGCTCTCTGCTCTCGGGACATGAGTTGGAAATCTATATCATAGGTTCCCAAACCGATGCGGGTGAGTCTTTCAATACGGTACGGGAGAATCGGACGAAGGTCACGGATGCAAACAACGGAGGCGCTGACGTGACAAAGTATTACTCCCTCACGTACAACGAAGGAAGACTGGTCGTTACTCCTCGCCCCATTACGGTAAAAACGGGCACGCAATCCGGTATGTATAACGGAAATGCCCAGACGTGCACGAGCCTGTCCGTGATCGAAGGAAATCTCGTTAAGGATCACCGCCTGCTGCCGATTTCTGGCACGGTGCCGTCTTTGACGGACGTGGGCGGGGTGGAAAACAAGATGGAGGTGGCGATCCTGAGCGGAGATGTCTCGGTGCGCCATAATTACAAAATCACGTACGAGTACGGAAGGTTGTCGGTCACCTGCCGCACGATAACGGTGCGCACGGCAGACGGAAATCACGTCTACGATGCAAAGCCCTTTGCGGCGCTGGACTGCGTGGTGGATGAAACCTCACCCTATCTCTTGGTCAAACGGCATACCCTTGTTGTGAAAGAAGAATCCGTACGGACGGATACCGATGTCGGTACGTATTCGAACAAGCAAACGGTGGATGTGTACGATGCATCCGAAAATCGCTATGTAACACATAATTACGTAATCAACTATGTGTTTGGAACGACCGTGATTTCTCCCCGCCCGCTGACGGTACAGCTTGTGGGTGAAAAGATGTATGACGGGACGCCGCTGACGACGTGGGAGCCCCATTATTCGGACGGAACGAGCCTTTGCCCCGGACATAAGCTGACCCTGAATGCCATGGAGACCATTACCGAGGTAGGAGAGATTTATCCCGAAGCGGATGCCGCTACGCTCAGTATAACCGAAAACGGAAGGGACGTGCTGTTCAATTACGACGTGACCCTGGAGGCCGGGCACTTTACTGTTACCCATCGTGTCATTGACGTGCAATCGGCGGATGCTTCCAAAACCTACGACGGCATGCCGTTGACCGCGCCTTACGGCGTGGTTTCCAAGGGCTCTGTGCCTCTTGCAACGGGACATAGTCTGGTTATGACGGTGACGGGATCTGCCACGGAACCCGGGCGCTACAGCAACACCATGGATCCCGATTCGATCGTTATTTTGGATGAGAACGGGCAAGACGTTTCCTACAATTATTTCATTAACTCTGTGAAAGAGGGCGTATTGACGGTCAAATATCCCGTTACGGTAACCGTGACCACGGGAAGCGCTTCCAAGCTGTACGACGGGATTCCTTTGACCTGCGACGAATATACCGTGTTTGTTACCGAGGGCGTTCTGCCCGATGGATATTCTGTTTCCGTAGCGGTGACAGGGAAAAATACGGGAATCGGAGCTGTGGAGAATACCGCCGCAGTGTCTGTGTCGGACAGAAACGGAGAGGAAGTCAACGATTTGGTTACGTTGGCGATTACACCGGGCGTGCTGACGGTATATGCGGACACCCCGACCGAACCCGACGATTCGACCTCCTTTGGACGGGTATTTTCGGATCTCACGGGCGTAGTCTACCTGCGTATCGCTTCCTACGGTGATTTTGTGGGGAAGAATTGGCTGGCGGCACCTGCGTACGGTCTGACCCTGTCCGACGGGTACGGATACCAGTACCTGACCTCGGTGGCGCTGAACAAACTGCGTTACAAGAAATTTGCGTTGCAGTTTGCGGATATGAAGACATTCATGCTCCCCTATTACACGGTTGTAGGCGGCCCCGCACCCGTGGTTGGTTTGGATACGGCACAGGGTGAGCGTGATGAATCCGACTATATCGCAACCTACTTCTATACCGGCAGCGTTTCGGAGCTGTTGGCCGCTTACCGCAATCTGTCGGAGGAGGAAAGGGAAGGATTGCTGGCTCCGTATGCGGATCGGGAGCTCAGTTACCGATACCATGTCCGCGATCGGTACTTAGCTGTGGACAGCCGGACGAAACGGTATTTGAAGGAGCTCATCCGTTTGGAGGGATTCGATCCGACGGATCCCGATATCATTGCCAAGGTAGCTACCTATATCCAAAACGCCGCTTCCTACAATTTAAACTATGATCCTGCGCTGGATGCCGAGGATAATATGGTGATCGCGTTTTTGGATAATTATAAGGAAGGCGTATGCCGTCATTACGCCACCGCCGCTACCCTTTTGTATCGGACACTGGGTATTCCTGCCCGCTACACCACCGGCTTTATGACGGAGGTTCGCGCAGGCGAGTGGACCGAGATCAAAACGCCTGCCCACGCATGGGTAGAGGTCTATGTGGATGGTCTGGGTTGGGTACAGGTAGAAGTGACGGGCTCTGCAAGCTCTGAGGAAAAGCCTCCGGCGGCCGAACGAGAGACGCTGGAGCTCATTCCTGCTTTCGGCTGGAAGGAATACGACGGCGAGACCCTGTACGCGCCCGAAGAATTGGTTTTGACGCCTGCTCTGGAAGCCCTTTTGGAGCAAGGATATACCTATACGGTTGTGAATGCGGGGGAGCAGCGTGAGATCGGTGAGAGCGAGAGCCGCGTCGTATCCTTTACGCTGTATGATCCCGACGGCAAAGACGTGACCTCTGCCTACGACCTTATCAAAAAGACGGGACTTTTGAAAGTCACGAAAACCGTCGTGGAGGTATTCCTCTATCCCGTCGAAAAAATCTATGACGGTAAACAGGTTTTCTGGGGAGAGCTTGACTATGAGATCTTGTCGATGCCCCATGGATTGAATTTGGAGCTGAAGATCGAGATCAAGAGAACCGACGTAGGTTATGTTACGCTTTCGGATCTTCACACGAATTTGTCCGACTATGTGTCGTACCGTATTCTGAGAAACAAGAAAGACGTTACGGCTGATTATGACGTGATCTTCTGTATGCCAAGCGGCATGGAGGAGGTGCCCGTTCTGACGGTGACGCCCAGAGATATTGAGTTGACGGCGGCATCCGAAACACGGGTGGATAACGGCAAGCCTCTTACGAATCCGGAGGTGTATCTGTCTAAGGGCATTCTGATCGAAGGCCATACGCTGACGGCTGTGGCGCGCGGAGAACAGGTCGGAATGGGATCCTCGAAGAATTCTGTGGATACGGAGAGCATAGATATCTGCGATGAGGACGGACGGAGCGTCTTGCATAATTATCGCATCACGACGCGGGACGGTTATTTGGTTCTCGTAGAAGATTTATAAAACACGGGGATGTCCCAAATGCGCTGCGCGTTTGGCTGGCATCCCCATTTTCCGGCATCGAACTGACCAAAGGATTTGGCGGCAATTTGGCTATATTCACGATTTTTTGAAAAAATAAACAAAAAGCACAAATATATATTGCAAAATGAACGAGATTGTAGTATAATTCAATACAGGAAGCTTTGCTTCTTGATTATTTTTTTTGAAAGGAAATGCCTATCATGAAGAAACTGCTTGTTTTGCTGGCCGTACTGATGGCTCTGCCCGTGGTATTCGTGGCGTGCAAGGATGATCCTGCAACTCCCGCTGACACCACCGTAGCCGCCACCGATGCCGCCACCAATCCTGTCGAGACGCCCACTGAGGCGCCCGTTGACGAGACCACTGCTGCTCCCGTTGACGAAACCACTGCTGCTCCCGAGGTTCCCACCGAGGAAGTTACCACCGAAGAGGTGACCACTGAGGAAGTCACCACTGAGGAGGTTACCACGGTTGATCCCATGGAGCCCGTTCTCATGATCGAGCCCGACGCTATCGCTTCTTCTGCAACTGGCGGTAACAACTCCGCCGGCGAGGTTGCCACCGAGGGCAACCGCACCTACGCTCGTCTGACCTCCACCGGCGGCGACCCCTTCTTCTCCCTCATCAGCGGCGCCGGCGTTATGCCCAACTACCTTGTCGTTTCCTACCGCACCAACTGCCCTCTGACCGGTGAGTTCTTCATCGGCTCCGGCGCAGGCCCCACCGGTCAGGGCGACCACTTCTCTGTGGATTGGGTCGAGGACGAAGCATGGAATCTCATGATCATCGATCTGACTACCTGTGGCGTGACCTCCATCGAGGGCGGTAACATCAACTTCCTGCGTATGGACTTCTTCACCGACCACTATGCTGATAAGTATATCGACGTTCAGTACATCGGCTTCTTCAATAGCCCCGAGGCTGCCCAGAAGTACGACTTCAAGGTGAATCCTCCCTACATTGAGGCTGACGATCCTGCCGCAGGTAAGAAGAATCACTCCTTCGACACCTTCTACGTCAACAACCAGATGTACTTCCCCGAGGACGGCGGCGCAGGCGATAAGCTGACCGCTCAGGACAACACCATTACCTTCGCTCCCGGCGAGGCTCACGACTCCATGATCCTCCGTGGTTGGATCGGCTTCGGCCAGCCCATCGTCGAGTTCGGTTACTTCATCGACAACTACAAGATGGTCTTCAGCCCTGACTTCACCAAGCCCACCGAGGACGGCGTCAAGGCCGCAGGCGGCGAGCACGCTTCTCGCTTCGAGATCCTGGTTCCTCTGGCAGATCTGGTCTCCGATGACCACTTCGCAGGCTTCGTTGTAAAGCTGGAGGATGGCACTATTGTCCGTCTCCGTGAGAACATCATCATTGATCTGGCCGACGATATCGCCGACAAGTTCATTTCCGACGTCGCCTCCAACGAGGAGGGCGTCGACCTGCAGTCCTCCGATCTGGCCAACTTCTTCACCGTTCAGTACGGTGCAGCTGATCCTCACTCCGTTACCGGTGGCGCCTATGTCTACGGCGGTATCAACGAGCTGTTCACTGATGTGAGCGGTCTGTATGCCTACACCGTCAACATGACCGAGGCAGGTAACACCACCATGATGTTCGTCCGCGGTACTCACGTTGTCCACTCCGTGGATCTGCCCGCTCCCGCAGACGGTCTGTTCCCCATCAACAACTACTACGAGACCGACGGTAACGGCCATATGGGCGGCGCCGGTGTCTACGCTGCTATCTGTGGCGGTAAGCTGAACATCTACGTCAAGGTCTACGACGATGCGACCACCACTCACGTCGGCCTCAAGACCTTCGCAGTGCCTGTTGACGGTACCGCAGTGACCATCGCCGATGCAGGCAATATCCTGTACTTCCTGGTTGATGGCAACCTCATCGCTACTCTGGCTCTGTCCGGTGAGACCACCTACGACAAGCTCTGCGACCTGGCTGAGGGCACCACCTTCGCTCAGTCCGCTACCATTACTCTGTCCGACGGCACCACCGAGACCTTTGAGAACACTCTGGTCGTTTCCACCTACAATTCCCAGATCGGTATCGCTATCCGCGGCGGCGCTATCAAGTTCACCTCCGTCAAGGTAGAGGGTCTGTCTGACGTTGAGATTCCCGCCGAGTTCTTCGTTCCCGTTGCCAAGGAGAATGTCGCTGTGGGCAAGCCTGTTCAGGCTGACAGCGTTGAGAACGACACCAACATCGCCGCCAACGCCACCGACGGTGACGACAAGACCCGCTGGGGCGCTACCCCCAACGGTGTTGCCAACCTGATCGTGGATCTGGAGCAGGTCTATGACCTCATCGGTCTGGACGTGTACTTCGAGAACGCAGGCTGGGAGTATGAGATCGCCATCTCCGAGAACGGTGAGGATTACACCGTCATCTACTCCGGTATCAGACACGCCTCCAAGATGGTCTCCATCAAGGGCGAGGCTAAGGCTCGCTACATTAAGTTCACCCGTCTGCAGGACGACGATACGGCTGCTCACTGGTTCTCCATCTATGAGGTCTATGCCTACACCAAGGCCGCCGAGGAAGAGCCCGACGCTCCCGTTGAGCCCGAGACTCCCGCAGTTGAGAACTACAATGTTCCTCAGGATCAGTGGACTGTTTCCGGTCACTGCCCTCAGATCGTCGGTAAGGAAGGCCATGCCAACTCTCCCATGGTCGCCGCAGGCGGTATTGACTCCGGCGCGCTTCTGCACCAGGGTGCTATCGGCATCGGTGAGATCGACCTGTCCAAGTACTCCAAGGTCATCGTCAAGTACGGTATCGACGGTACTCAGGTCACCATTGACAAGCATGCTGCCAACGGTACCAACCGCATCATGCTGACCAATGTCGACACCAACATGACCAACTCTCCTGCTGACGAGAACGTGGTCGCTTCCGTTGACTACACCCCTCAGGGTTGGGCTCTGGTTGAGATCGAGATCGATCTGACCGCTGTGGATTACAACGGCCCCGTGTTCCTCACCTGGGACACTCTGGCCGGTACCTTCATGCTGATCGGCTCCATCGAGTTCATCGCTTAATTGAATCCTTCATCCCCACCCGCAAGGGTGGGGATTTTGTTTCTAATTTGTTTCGCGTTTGTGAATTTATTTTGAATTTCGTCAATTTTGCATAAAATGCACTTGATTTTTGCAGGGAATTGCAGTATAATGATAACACTAAAGGGGGTTTTGTGCTCCTGAATTACAGAAAGGAAAACCCATTATGAAGAAGCTTCTTGTTCTTCTGGCCGTACTGATGGCTCTGACCGTGGTATTCGTGGCGTGCAAGGATGATCCTGCAACCCCCGCCGACACCACCGTAGCTGACACCAATGCTGCCACCAATCCTGTCGAGACGCCCACCGAGGCGCCCGTTGACGAGACCACTGCTGCTCCCGTTGACGAAACTACCGCCGCTCCCGAGCCTGAGACCACTGTGGCTCCCGCTCCCGCTCCCGAGACCACTCCCGAGCCTGAGACCACCGAGCCCGAGCCCGAGACCACCGCGGATCCCATGAAGCCCGTGAACGTGTTCGAGGCTGCTGACATCTCCACCATCGTCGGTGGTGATCCCAACAACCTGACCCAGGACTGCGTTTCCATCGTGGACGATTACCTGCACATTGTTCCGATCGGCGCAGATCCTTACTGGTATCCCTTCTCCAGCGTTGACGGCAGCCGCTACGTAGCTATCCGTTACCGCACCGATGCTACCGGCGCTGACATGCAGCTGTACATTGCCTCCTCCGGTAACGGTCCTACTGATGACACCACCATGATCCGTCAGACCGTTGTTGCCGACGGTGAGTGGCACCTCATCGTGTTCGACACCCAGTCCCTGATCGAGGCAGGCAAGTATGACGGCGAGTACGTTTCCTACTTCCGTTTCGATCCTCTCGAGGCCGGCTACAAGCTGGACGAGAACGGCGAGCCTTACAAGGATGAGAACAATCAGTGGGCAAGATACTCTCTCCCCGAGGGTTGCTTCATCGACATTGAGTACATCGCATTCTTCCACAGCCCCGAGGCTGCTGAGAAGTACGATGCTGACACCCACTTCGTAGTTCCTCCTCACAACGACCAGCTTCTGGTTCTGGGCGTCCGTGACGGCGGTCCCTTCAGCGGCGCTCCCGCTAAGAAGTTCGGTCAGAGAGGTCAGATCGGTGAGAACTTCCTGAAGAACGTCTCCATCGAAGGTCTGGCTACCTACGCCGACGGTAATGTCAACACCTGGTCCTTCAAGGTATGGCAGTGGAACACCGACTACGCCACCACCGTTGCCGGCGCACCTCTGTTCGAGAAGATCGGCGAGAACCATGCCGACAACTCCACCTTCTCCATGAATATCCCCGCTGAGCTGGGTATCCGCGGCGATATCTACTACGAGATCGAGTACCTGTCCGGTTCCGGTACCTTCACCGGTTGGACCGCTAAGGACGTAGTTCTCGGTCTGGAGACCTACGTTGAAGGTGAGCTGAAGGACGGCGGTTACGCTGCTTCCATCGTCGTTGGCGTGGCTCTGCCCACCAAGTACGACAACTACGCTCCCGCTATTGACACTTGGACCGTTTCCGGCCACTGCGCTCAGCTGGTTGGCAAGGAAGGTCACGCCAACTCTCCCATGGTCGCTGCCGGCGGCGTTGAGCTCGGCGCACTTCTGCACCAGGGCTCCATCGCTCTGGGCGAGATCGACCTGTCCAAGTACGACAAGGTCGTCATTTACTACGGTGTTGACAACTCCGAGGTTACCTGGGGTCGTTACAACGAGAACCCCGCAAACCGCATCATGCTGCTGAATGCTGATATGAGCATGGTCAACTCTCCCGAGGAGAGCACCGTCATCGCCGGCGCTACCTACGAGCCCTGCGGTTGGGCTGTTCAGGCATTCGAGATCGACCTGACCGACGTTGACTACAACGGTCCCGTATTCGTAACCTACGATACTCTGCCCGGCACCTTCATGCTGTTCTCCGCTGTTGAGTTCATCGGCGGCGATATCCCCGCTGCACCCGAGAAGCCTGTAAATCCCGTTGAGCCTTCTTGGATCCTCGACGCTGCAGGCATGAGCATCGCTGCTCCTCTCAATAACGCCAGCGTTGAATTGAAGGACGGTTATGCAAGCTTCACCGCTACCGACGGCGATCCTTGGGTACTGCTCACCGGCAACATCGGCGAGATGCCCGAGTACCTGGCTTTCTGCTACCGCACCAACACCACTCAGGGCGGTGAGATCTTCCTGAGCGACGGTGCAGGTCCCGAGGGCGGCAAGTCCTTCCAGTTTAATTACACTGCCAACGGCGAATGGAACCTCATGGTATTCCATCTGCCCACCGTTGCTTCCTACATGACCAGCAACACCGTTGGTTTCATCCGCTTTGACTTCTACACCGGCGGTGCAGAAGAGGCTTTCATGGACATTGAGTACTTCGCATTCTTCGAGACCGAAGAGCTTGCAAACGAGTACTTCGCATTCGAGCACAAGGTTGTTGAGCCCGAGACTCCCGACGAGCCCGTAGTTGAGAACTACAACGTTCCCATGGATTCTTGGACTGTCTCCGGTCACGCTGAAGGCCTGACCTCCAAGGATAAGGAAGGCCACGGTCCCATGGTCGCCGCAGGCGGTCTGGACGTTGGCGCACTCCTGCACCAGGGCGCTGTCGGTCTCGGTGAGATCGACCTGTCCAAGTACTCCAAGGTCGTTGTCAAGTACGGTATCGACAACTCCGGTGTTACTCAGGGTCACTACGATGCCAATGGTACCAACCGCATCATGCTGTCCAAGGTGGACAACAACATGACCATGGCTCCCGCTGACGCCGATATCATCGCCTCCACCACCTACACCCTGCAGGGTTGGGCTCTGGTTGAGATCGAGATCGACCTTACCGCTGTGGATTACAACGGTCCCGTGTTCCTGACCTACGACACTCTGCCCGGCACCTTCATGCTGATCGGCTCTGTCGAGTTCATCGCTTAATTGAATCCTTCATCCCCACCCGCAAGGGTGGGGATTTTTCTCTACAGGGTTTGGTCTGAGTACCGCGAAAGCAAGAAATGTTATCAATTGGTAAATAAATGTTGAATTTTTTTGTTTTAACGACAAATGCACTTGCTTTTTCTGTGACTTTGTAGTATAATAGTCAAACCAAAAGGAGCGTATGCTCCTGAATTACAGAAAGGAAAACCCATTATGAAGAAGCTTCTTGTTCTTCTGGCCGTACTGATGGCTCTGACCGTGGTATTCGTGGCGTGCAAGGATGATCCTGCAACCCCCGCTGACACCACTGTAGCAGACACCAATGCTGCCACCAACCCTGTCGAGACGCCCACCGAGGCGCCCGTTGACGAGACCACTGCTGCTCCCGTTGACGAAACCACTGTTGCTCCCGAGGTTCCCACCGAGGAAGTTACCACCGAAGAGGTGACCACTGAGGAAGTCACCACTGAGGAGGTTACCACTGCTGACCCCGCAGCTCCCGTTGTGGTGATCGATCCCGCCGCTATGGCTGCAGGCCAGCCCATTAACAACGCTGCCGTTGAGGTCAATGAGGCCGGCTACGCCAGCTTCACCGCTACCGGTGGCGATCCTTGGGTCACCATCGCAGGCAACCTCGGTGCTATGCCCGAGTACCTGGTGATCAGCTACCGTACCAACACCACCCAGTCCGGTGAGTTCTTCATCGGTAACGGTGCAGGCCCCGAAGGCGGCAAGTCCTTCTTGTTCAACTACAACGCCAACGGCGAGTGGAACCTGCTGGTCTTCCACCTGCCCACCGTTGCTTCCTACATGACCGACAACACCGTTGGCCACATCCGCTACGACTTCTACACCGGCGGCACTGAAGATGGCGCATCCCTGGATGTTGAGTACGTTGCATTCTTCAACACCGCTGAGTATGCTGAGGCATATCACTTCGCTAAGCATCCCGCATACGTTTCTCCTGCTGAGGGTGGCCAGACTGCCGTTTCCTTCGACACCTTCAAGGTGAACGGTCAGATGTACTTTGAGCAGGATGGTCAGGCTAGCGATAAGCTGGATGCCATCAACAACACCGTTTCCTTCGGTATCGATGAGGTTGTCGAGAATGTTACCCTGCGCGGTTGGATCGGCTTCTCTCAGGCTATCGATAGCTTCGGTTACTACATCGACAATCCTTACGCTCAGACCTTCGGCGAGTTCAAGGCTGCTACTGAAGACGTAATCTTCCAGCTCGCCGGCGAGCATGCTACCCGTTTTGAGATCACCGTTCCCGTTGCTGACCTGGCTCGCGGCGCTCACAACATCGGCTTCCTGGCTAAGCTGGCTGACGGCACCGTTGTCCTGCTCCGCACCGAGATCACCATCGTGACCCCCACCAACTACGATAACTACAACGTTCCTCAGGATCAGTGGGTCATCACCGGTCACCGTGAGGGCATCCAGAATTCCTCTGACGGCATGGTTGCCGCCGGTGGCGTTGAGTCCGGCGCTCTGCTGCACCAGGGCTCCATCGCTCTGGGCGAGATCGACCTGTCCAAGTACTCCAAGGTCGTGGTTATGTGGGGTTGCGATAACTCTCAGGTCACCATTGACGTTTACAACGCCAACGCCAACAACCGCATCATG